>JAGLMD010000160.1 GCA_023140175.1 Nanobdellota archaeon
AATAGTAATAATAATAGTAATAATATATACAAAAAGTAATAAAATGATAATCTACAACCCAGAACAAATGATTCCAGAAAGAATCAAAGAAGCAGAGAAAATACTAAGTAATCTTCCATATAGGTACTGTTTTATTACCGGAACCTTTCTTTACAAAGAAAAATACAATGATGTAGATGTTTTTGCTATAACAAGAAGCAAAAAAGAAGTTAAGATTGAAAGAAGGATTAAATTAACTACAATAGATTTTAACGATTTGCATTCTTTATTTTTTCATTCAATCTCGAAGATGTGCTTAGCAAAAGAACTTATTCCAAAAAAAGAATTAAGGGTAACAATAGCAGATTACTGGAATATAATCAATGAGACAGTTCCTGCATTAATTAATGAAAAAGATAATTTTCATAAAACTATAAGATCTTTGGTTCTTTATACTGAATATTTCAAGAATAAAAAAATTCTGGATTCTTTTGAATTGAGAAAGATTGTTTTCAGCTTCAAAAATCATAAAGAAGTCTTAGACTACATAAAGAGGGAAGCACCGCTAGCAATCAAAAATAAGGTCAAAGAGAGCTACATAAAAAGATATTTCTACACACAGGCAGGTTTTCACAAAGATAATATTAAATATGCAGGCCAAAAAGACTTATATGAGATATCTCATGCCATAATTCAGGCAGTCTAAAAATGGTCAATCCAGATGAATTCAAAGAAAGGATAATTGACATTATCTCTCAGAATTATAAGATTGATTTCTCAGGAGATAATTTTGATAATAGTGTCAAAAGAATTTCAGAAACAAAAGCAGGTAAGATTTACGAATGGGTAAGTCAAGTTATAGAGGATAACATTGCTCCCATAATGAAAAACATAAAAAACAAGAAATATAATGGGATTCCTTTAAATCAGTTATTAAGTTTTAGAAAAGAACTTCAGATATCTGGAAATGATTACAGAATTATGATAATTAAAATTAAGAGTGAACATTATATTGAGTTTCATCTAGGCCAGCATAAATATTATGATAAGTTAAGAAAGGATTTAGGGTTAACAAAAAAGGATTATTGAATATCTATTTTTACTAATAACAGATAGCCCACTTGAACTCTTCATAAGAAAATAGGTTATAGGGACTTATGGCCTTGATATTTCGGTAATGGCCCAAAGCAGTAAATAGGATCATTACCAGCAAAGATATCCAAAATACTTTTCTTGCAAAAGAATTGAATTTTCTTTTTATTATAAATCTGTCCATAAGAAATCCCACAACTAAAGATATACTTATAGACACCAAGATAGTAGGATATGAACAAAACATTATTTGATTCTCAATTGAATTAAACCCAAACCATCCAAAAAGCCTGAGATAGATATATGCATTCTTAGTCATGATCTTTCCAATGAAGATAACCGCCAATGCCAGAAAGATAGAAATATCGAAATTCTCGATTTTAATCCTATTTACCTTGAACCACCTCTTTATTTTCTTCATTTACTATACTTATGACAAATTTCTTTAAAATATTTTCTATTTTTAAGCCCTAGCAAAGACTTATAAAGAATCTAAACAAAATAGATTTGAGGTAAACTAAATGAACTTAATGTCCTGGATGGACGAGAAGATAAAGAATCTGAGATGGTTTGACATCTCCCTGACAAAACTGTCAGTAGCTGCAGGCATTTTAGCACTAGCAAAACTCTGGGCTCCAATACTCGGCTTAGAATGGTATTGGTATGCTTTGATAGGAGTGATAGCTGCAATAAGGCCGATGGCAGTTATATTCGGGAAGTGAATAATACTTTTAGAAAAAAATATCAGCTAATTTTATTGCTTTTGTGAAATCTTTATATTGAAATAAGCCAAAACGAAAAATAATGAAAATCAGCATAGTCATCCCGGCTCTGAACGAAGAAAACTACCTCCAGAAACTATTGCAGAGCATAAAACAGCAGACATTCAAAGATTATGAAGTGATTGTTGCCGATGCTGGCTCAACAGACAACACAGTAAATATAGCAAGAAGATATGGTGCAAAAGTCGTGAAAGGAGGCATGCCTGCTATAGGCAGGAACAGGGGCGCAGAAGCAGCTAAAGGCGATTTCATATTCTTTATTGATTCTGATGTCAAACTCCCCAAAAGATTTCTTGAGAAAGCATACAATGAGGTGCAGGAACGTTATCTTGAGCTTGCCACATGTGAATTCAGGCCATTGTCAAATCTCCTTATAGATAAAGTGATGCATGATTTCGCAAACATGTACATAAAGCTAAGCCAGTTCTCGAATCAGCACGCAGGCGGCTTTTGCATAATTGTTACCAAGAGGCTCTTTGAGAGGGTAAAAGGCTTTGATGAGTCTATAAAGCTTGCAGAAGACCATGAGTTCATAAAAAGAGCATCAAAGTACAGGCCATTAAGGGTTCTTAATTCTACAGAAATAAAGATGAGTGTAAGAAGGCTTGATAAAGAAGGCAGGCTAAAATTGATCAAAAAATACATGCATTCAGAATTATACAGGCTCTTCAAGGGAGAGCTTAAAGAAGACGTAATTGAATATGAATTCGGAAATTTTGATAAAAAACAAGAATCTAAACTAGAAAAAAATCTAATCAAGATAGAAAAACAGTTAATTAAGATGAATAAGAATTACAAAAGATTCACAAAAAAATACTTCAAATCAGGAAAGCTTACAGTCAATCTCAAGAAGAATCTAGACAGATTCAGGAATCAGTTTAACTCAATGGGAGATTCTTTTATCGATTCTATCATAAAAGGAGAATATCGGAAAAATTTAAAATCTAAAACAATAAAATATCTAAAAAAAGGCAATAGAAAATAAATAATAAGCTAACCTTACTTGCTTTAATTTTAATATGCCGGGAATATACCCTTAATCTCCAGGAAAATCTTACTATCATAAGGCAATTATTGGTATAAGGCTTTCTTGTATTATACAGAATGGCACAGGTTGTTGTTGAAAACTGAATTTTTCCTCCATTAATTTTATATACACCATCCTATTACAAAATGATATGACTCTTGATAACACAATCAGGAAATATGCTCTCCAGAATGCTGTAAAATACAACGGAAAAGCAAATCCAGGAGCTATCATAGGAAAAGTTTTTGCAGAAATGCCGGAATTAAAGAAAGAAGCAAAAGAGCTCTCCAAAAAAATAAGCGGTATCCTAAAACAAGTCAATTCTATGCAATTAGAAGAGCAAAAAGAACAGCTAGAAAAACTAGCACCAGAATTGCTAAAAAAGAAAGAGAAAAAAGAAAGGAACATCTTCGAATTTCTCGGTTTTAAAAATGATAAGGTAAACACAGCCTTTCCCCCTGGTCCTGAAAAATATCCGCATATAGGGCATGCTAAAGCCTGCTTACTAAATTACCTATTAGCAAGACAGCAGAAAGGAAAATTCATCCTTAGATTTGAAGACACAAACCCAAAAACAGTAAAGAAAGAATATTATGATGCAATGCTCAATGATTTCAAATGGCTCAATATAGGATGGGATGAACTATTATATGCTTCAGATTTTATGCAATTATTCTATGAAAAAGCAGAAGTAATGATAAAAAACAATTTAGCATATGTAGACAGATCTTCGCAGGAAGAAGTTAAATCAAGCAGGGAAAAAGGAAATCCAACAAAATATAGGGATAATTCCATAGAAGAGAATATTAAGCTATGGAATGAGATGAAAAACGAAAAACCAGGCAAAGCAATCTTAAGATTGAAGATAGACTTAAAACATCAAAATACAACAATGCGCGACCCGACAATATTCAGGATCATAGAAGAAGAACATCCAAGACAAAAAAAGAAATACAGGATATGGCCGAATTATGATTTCCAGAACGCTATAATAGATTCATACTCGAATATCGATATGAGGTTAAGAAGTAAGGAATTTGAATTAAGATCAGAATTACAAAGATGGATACAGGATAAGCTGAAGATAAGACAGACAAGAACCTATGAATTTGGCAGATTTAACATGACCGGAGTTTTATCTTCAGGAAGAGTAATTAGGGAAAAGATAGAAAAAAAAGAATTAATTGGCTGGGACGACCCTTCTTTGACAACCTTAGCAGCCCTAAGAAGACGGGGTTTCCTCCCGGAAGCAATAAAAAATTTCGTAATATCAACCGGAATCTCAAAAGCAGAACCTACTTTGACATGGGATGATTTGATTATGCACAACAAGCGCCTATTAGACAATACAGCAAAAAGATATTCTGCTATATTTGACCAGGCAGAACTCATAATAGATGATGTTCCGGATATGCATGTAGAACTTCATTTAAACCCAAATGAGAAAAAAGGCGGAAGAAAACTAAACGTAAACCAACATTTCATCCTCTCAAAAAGCGATATAGAAAATATAAAAGAAGGCGAACTAACAAGGCTCATGGATTGCATAAATGTAATGAAAAAGAAGAGCAAAATCTGTTTCGATTCAATAAAATTCGAGGATTTCAGGGCAAAAGGTAAAAAAGTCATCAACTGGCTTCCAGGAGATGGCAATATAAAAATAGAGGTATTGATGCCCGATAAAGAAATTAGAAAAGGATTGGCAGAAAAAAACACCCTAAACCTCGAGCAAGGAGAAATAATACAATTCGAAAGATTTGGATTCTGCAGATTAGACAAAAAAACAAAAGATAAATTATATTTTTGGTTTACACATAATTAGTTTAAAAATAAAAAAATTATTTGGGAGTGTAAATAATTTTGTT
>JAGLMD010000161.1 GCA_023140175.1 Nanobdellota archaeon
AGGTAATTTTGTCACTATAGATGAGATTTTAGGGAAATACCATGCGGATATAGTAAAAATATTTTTCCTCCAAGCACATTATGCCAGTACTATTGATTTTTCATGGGAGAAGATGGAAGAAGCAAAGAGGGCTTATGAAAGAATAGTAATTCTTCTAGATAAATTAGAACGTTTATATGGGGATAAAGAAGTTATGCATTCTGGAGGTCAAGGAGAAAAAGAATTTCTTGCACTTAAAACTGAATTTATGCAGGCAATGGATGACGACTTTAATACTGCTCGGGCTCTTGCTGTTGTATTTGAAGCAGTTACCTTATGTAATAAACTCATGGATAGTGAGCATGAACATAAAGATTCTATGTTAAGCGGAGCATTGCATAAGATAAAAGATCTTTCTGGTATTTTTGGAATAACGTTCTTAAATAAAAAAGCAGCCGGAATGTCTGAAAAGGAAATAGAGCTAAAAGTTCAGCAGCGGATAGATTATAAGAAAAATAAACAATATGCTGAAGCAGATGTAATTAGAGATGAATTGCAGAGCCTAGGGGTGATTCTTGAGGATACGAGTGATGGTCTTACAACCTGGCGTATAAACTAATAAGCCTAACTACAAGATTATAGTATTAAATATAACATTGTTAATCTTTTCTAGCTTTTTTAAAATGTAATTAGTATTGCTTGACACTAAAATTATAAAGTGGTATAATTTTTGAAGTAATTCAAAACATTTTTAAAGGTTGTTTGTTCAATTTATATGATTTTTTTAATATTTTCTAATGGAAAGGTGTCATAATGAAGGGCGCATTATTTAAAGATCAAATATTATCTGATAGGGAAAGAAAGAATCTTGATATTTTAGAAGTTGTTCGGAGATATGGTCCAGTAACAAGAACTGAGATATCTCGTATTACAAAGTATAATATTGTCACAGTTTCTAATTATGTTAATAATTATATTAAAAAAGACCTTGTGGTTGAGAAAGGTCTTGATATTTCTAGCGGGGGTAGGAAGCCAACGCTGGTTGAGCTTAATTCCCGCAATTGCTTTGTTATTGGAATTGATATCGGGCCGGAGCATATTATTGCCATATTGACTGATTTATCTTTAAATATGATTACAAAAGTTCGCAAAATTAGACCAAAAGAAACAATGGAAGATGTGGTAAGTAAATCCATTGAACTGATATATGAGGTAATTGAAAAGTCACAGATTGAGGCAAAGAAGATTAAGGGGTTAGGTATTGGGATTTCCGGGATTATTGATGCTAAGGCGGGAACAGTTAGAGATACTGATCCTCAGCGAGGTAGGACTGCAGCAAGTTACATTTCTATAAAAAATCTAATTGAGAGAGAATTTGGCATTCCGACTTTTATTGGTAATGATGCAACAGTTGCGGCGTTTGGTGAAAAAAGAATAGGTCTTGATGCTGAGATTGAAAATGTACTTTACATGTTTTCTGATGTTGGCTGTGGGATTATCATTAAAGGTGAAATATATGCCGGAGCCGGGGGAAGTGCTGGAGAAGTTCAGCTGAATGTTGGGCGCGGTGAAGATGATTTAATTAGTGAATTAGGGTTGTTTAGGCCGGGAAGTGTAAATCTTGGGATTGTTGAATCAGGAAGAGTTGCAGCAAAAAGTAGCAAGGATTCAAAAATTAAAGAAATTGTAAATGGGGACTCGAATCTTGTTACAGCAGAAACAATTATTGATGCTGCGCGTCAAAATGATAAGATTGCAATAGAAATTCTGGAAAAAGCTGGGTTAAATCTTGGAGTAAGGATTGCTTATCTGATAAATTTATTTAATCCGGAAATTGTTATTTTAGGCGGAGGAATGGAGCAGGCAGGAGATTTAATCTTAGAGCCAATTAAAAGAATGGTTAGGCGGCTTGCTTTTGAAGAGCCGGCAAGCATGGTACGAATCATTCCTTCTAGATTAGGTGAGAATGCAGTTTCTTTGGGGTCGGCTAGTCTAGTGATCAGAGAAATCTTTATCCACGCTTAGATATAAAATTACAAGTTATGAGTTACAAGTGACGAGTTATCTGTAGGGACAGGTCGTGACCTGTCCGAGACAAATCGTGACCTAGCCGGATAGAAATAATTAGAATACCATGCAAATGATTGGGCATTACGATAAATTCATCCAATGTAACATAGGAATATTGTTTAGACAACCATAGCCATTGTTGTGTAACAATGTTACCGGCATTATTTAATAACATTTGGTTATTTTGTATTTGTCCAAAATATTCTTTATGATTGTCTGTGCAAATGGTTACATAATAATGACCAGATTTTGAATAATCATATCCA
>JAGLMD010000162.1 GCA_023140175.1 Nanobdellota archaeon
TGCAATATCCAGTGAACCTAGACAACAAGAGACAATCAATCATTAACCAAAAAGTTATAAAGAATTATCAATAATCTATTCATTATGGAATTCAAACAGGTTTTTTCAATATGTCTGGTAATTATCTTACTAGTAAATCTTGTCCTTTTAGCATTCAGAAAAATCTCAAATTTATACTTCTGGCTGATCATTGCAGCAACAGCAATAATAGCATTTAAGGTAATCCCCAGAATTAAATAAAATCCTTCTTGAATCTATTCCTTGGCAATGCTTTTGAAGGAAATTTCACAGCATACCCAAAAACTAAAGTGGCCATTATCCTATGCGACACTGGTATACCTAATTTTTTCCTCATTTTTCTGCTTTTGTTAAGGACGATATCTGCAAAACCTATCCAGCAGCTTCCTATTCCAAGAGACCTGGCTGCAAGCATCATATTTTGCGCACAACAAGCACAGTCCTTTTGATAGAATTCATGGCTTTTAGCATGTATTATCATGACAACCGGAGCATTATAGAAAAAAAGGTCTTTCTCAGAGTTCACCATTCTGCGCATACCTTCAACTGCTTCTCTCACTTTCTTTATGAATGAAAGAGGTACTCCTATCTTAACTAAAGAGGCATACCATGCCTTTATCTCATCAGAAAGCTCATCAATCACTTTTTTATGTGTTATTATGGTGAAATTCCATGGCTGGCTATTGTGTGAAGAAGGTGCATATATACCAGCATCTATAATCTCATTAATAAGTTCTTTAGAAATCTTCTTATTCTCATACTTTCTAATACTCCTTCTATTCTTGATAGTGTCAATAGTAGAATTCAAGCTATCACCTCTAGCTGCAACACTCAATTTCCTTTATCTTTTCCTTAAGGTGCTCTATTGTCCTTAAGTTTTCCTGCTGATGAAGCAAAGTGCCGCATTCAGGACATTTATACTCAAATTCAGTAGCTTGATCAAAATCAAGTCTTGCACAAGCCTTTGGGCAAATAAAGAACACACCCTTATTAGCTTCCTCTTTCTCAAGCCTTTCTCTAAGCTTCTCAAGATGCATATTCCTCATATTCACAATTATCTCTTTTATCCTTTTCTTGTTAAATGTCCAATAGCTTATATACCATCCCTTCTGCCTGTCTTTCTTTCTTATATAGCTGGCAATATTATGGGTATGCAATTTATATAATGTATTCCTTATTGTCTGCATATCAAGCTTTAATTTGTCTGCAATAACAAACTCTGAGACATTCTTTTTATCCCCAAGAAAGTTTACAACCCTCACACCTGATTCTCCAGCTACTATGAATATTGTATCATCAGTTCTCTGCCTTGCGGGGCTTTTCTTCACTAATTTCTGGCAAGATTCTGCCTTTTTAGACTCTTCTTTCTTAGAATTCTTAGTTTTTAATTTATGAACTTTACTCTTAGGACTATTGGCTTTGTTCTTTTTTGCTCTTTTCTTTGATTTTGTTTCTTTTGCCATTTTTGCATTAAACCAACTATCTCGTTTACGCTCACAATTAATCCCCCAATATTGGACAGGTCCTTCTTTTTCCGCACATCTGTGGAAAACATTGTAGAAGGGGCATCTATTTTAGCTATCTCTTTTTCTGCATTTACTAGTATATAAATCTTTCTAAGCCAGTATACTAATTTGTGATACTTTTAAGTCGAGAATTAATTTTATATAATATCATTAGTTATTATAAAGTGATGAATATTTTATATAAATCGCCTATTCCAGTTCAACAATATTGGTTGTACGGAATTTCACACCTGCTTTCTTCAGGTCTGCAAGTTCTTCTATCTGTTTCCTTGTTATCTTCATATATGCTTCATAATCTTCTGGCTTGATATTCCTTATTAGGAAATGAAATGTCTCTATATGGGTCCTATATACAAGGCCCATCTCCTTATGCTTCCGGACGCATCTCTTACAGATGAAATTCTTGCCAATGATTTCAAGCCATTGATCTTCTTTCTTACAATTATCGCATTTCATCTTAATTTACCTGTAAAGCAATATAAACATTAATCCACCGGAATGAGCAACTTACTTGGTTGACTTCCTAACAAAGTTCCAAGAAATGTATTAACATTTCTGAGCATGTACTGAAGGGAAGATTTAAATTGTTACGAAGCGACAATTTTTCCATTTTGCCATTCCTTGAGTATCATCCTGGCTGTCCTTTCTATATCTGCTTCAGCTTTCTTTTTTAAAATATTCCTTTTTAGGGCTATCTTTTCAATTGTTTCTTCTTTATCTTCTTCTATACCCACACCATAAAACATTTCTACTCTTCCCGGAAACCGATCCATCAGCCCAATCACAATAAGATCCGGCTCTTTTGCCTTTGTAAAATCCGTTGTTCCTATAAACGCATGTTTTATAGGCTCTTTTTCTTTATAAGGAATTACTCCTGGGGTATCAAGAAACATTATTCTGTTGGTTGCCTTGACTCTCTGCACTCCTTTTGTATGGCCGCTTAATATGCTTGTAGATGCAGCATGCCTTCCTTTCAATGCATTGATAAGGGATGATTTCCCTACATTAGGATATCCTAAAACTCCAACCTTCACTTTCTTGATATCTTTATAGGCTTTCTTTGCCTCTATCAATATCCTGTCTTTCAGCATAGTTGTGCCATGATGCTCTTTTGCAGAAACAAACACACACGGCCTTAATCTCTTCTTATATTTCTCCAGCCCATCCTTATTGGCAAGATCAGATTTAGTTATAACATAGATTAAAGGCTTTTTGGCTTTTCTTACTATCTCTTCATTCATAGTTTCCTCTATAAGCCTTGCATCCAGCACTAATAAAAGAACATCAGCTTCCCACATTACTTTATTGACAACATTCCAGAATCCAGCCATACTATCCCTCAAACTCTGCCTTGACAATATCCCTGTCAATCTTTTTGATGCAATTCCTAATCTTCTCTCTAAACTCAGGGTCAGTTGTAGCTTTCCTTATCTGCTTCATCACATCGATCATTCTCCTGAAAAGCCTTATTATATCTCCTTCCAGTAGATTTGTAAATTCCAAAAGCTCACTAAACTCCTTGCCATCACTCCATGATCTTATAAGTGAGATCAGCCTGAACAAGCTCGTCTTGTTTATATGTCTCATGACATAATTATTCTTCCCAATGACTTTCAATATATGCACATATAGGTCCTTGCTTCTCCCGGTCTTGAACACATCGCTCCTTCTCTCTTCATATATTATTGCAGCTATGAGGCAGTTGATCTCAGTTTCAGATAATTGCTTATACATTGATGAAAAGAACATCTCACTTATCAATAGCTCCTCAAAATATATGTGTATAGCAAATCTGCCTTTATCTGTGAGCTTTTCCCCACCGACAGTATAACCCATACTGGTCAATTTCCTGACTTTATTGTTGAAAGACGCAGTTATTCTTACTTGTTTGTCAGACTTTTGCTTAAGAAAATAATCGAAATTTGATTTAAGAATAGTATCTATCTCATCATCAGTATGGTTCTTCACCAGATTCAGCACAGTATTGAATGAAAGCCTGAACTGTGATACTATTGGCTCGATATCTTTGTTTGTTATCTGCTTTACTTTATTGACATCAGTTTTTCTTCTGTCAACCAAAGCTATTACAGTCCCTTCTCTATCTATGCCTCTTCTTCCAGCCCTTCCTGCTAACTGAAAATATTCCTTAGAATTCAGATATCTGAAAACATATCCATCAAATTTCTCAAGTGAATCAAAACAGACTGTCTTTGCAGGCATATTGATCCCTACAGCAAATGTTTCTGTGGCATACAGTACAGAAATCAGCCCTTTCTCGAATAATCTCTCAACTATCTCTTTAAGATTAGGCAATAATCCAGCATGATGGTAAGCTATCCCCCTATTCAGGCAGGCCCTTAATCTATGGTATGATTTCATCTGCCTCACTTCATCATTCAGGTACTGCCTTATTATCCTTATTATCTCTGCTTTTTGAGTTTGTGAAACATAATCCTTTATCTTCGCAAGTTCCCCAGCATATCTCTCACATTTCTTCCTGTTGAAAGAAAAATAGATGCAGGGCACCTTATCTTTAATCTCCCTTATAAGATCAAGATGATAAGCAGGAAACTCTCTCTGTCTCCTTTTTCCCTTTCTATGTATGTTATAATCAGGAATACCTATGATCTGCGCCAGATCATCTGTCTTAGCGATTCCAAGATGCTTCTCAAATATATAATGGCTTAAAGGCACAGCTCTTTTATTATGCTCAACAACCTTGACATCATGGCCTTTTATAGAAGATATCCATTCTGCAAATTCATTGGCATTAGGTATTGTAGCAGATAAGCACAGGAATCTGATAGGGGAAGGAGAAAATATGATTGATTCTTCCCATACTGTTCCTCTTTCTCTATCAGAGATAAAGTGTATCTCATCAAATATGACATAGCTCAAATGTTCAATGATCTCATCATTCGCAAGAAGCATATTCCTGTATATCTCAGTTGTCATGACAAGCAGAGGAGCATCAGGATTTATTACCATGTCTCCTGTCATTATCCCTACTTTATCCTTTCCATAATCATTGATGAAATCCTTGTACTTCTGGTTGGACAATGCTTTAATTGGAGCAGTATAAATGACTCTTCTTTTTGCATTAAGAAACTTAGAGATAGTATAATCAGCTACAAGGGTCTTTCCTGTTCCTGTCGGCGCGCTTACAACAACAGATAAATTATCCTCAATATGCTTTATAGCCTCTACCTGAAAATCATCTAATGTCAGTCCTTTGAATTGCATATCTTATCTGGAATAATCTATATTTAAAAAGCTTTAGTGTTTTCTTCCTTCATCTCTTTCCTTAGGCCATAACATTGCCTGCAAAGTGTATGGATTGTAATATTGTCATTAGAATAAAGTCTGCAGTCAGAAGCTATCTTTATCTGTTTTTTACAGGATTCACATTGATTATACATAACCATGCCACCTAATACAATAGATTATTTCCAGATTATATAAAATTTTCGAGAAATATAGACTAAAAATAAGAAATAAAGGCTTTACGCCTTTCCTAAAATTCTAAAGACCTTTGTTCCGCACTTAGGGCATTCTCCTTTCATAGCCTTCATGCCGTTCTTCATAACAGTCTCTTTACCATCTTTGATCTCAACCTGTTTTTTACATTTCATGCATCTTCCTTCTACCATAATATATCACCTTTCAGTTAGTTTAATTAACCCTATTTATAAATTCAAATACACAAAAGGCCAATATACTATTTAAATGTTTGGAAAATTCGTGTGTATTAAGCTCTTGACGAGGGTGTTTTTCATTATAAGCCCCATTATGGTATTAATTGGGATCAATCCCCCTCTAATAAATATTTTCTAAAGGAATCCTACAATTAAATATCTGATTTTTCACTCGTCGCTAAAAAACTACTTATCGTGCAGAGCTTAATACATACGAAAATTCGTATTTATTTAGCTATATTATGCTTAGAAGTTCATTTATATCATCAATCTCATAATCTGCTTCTGTCTTGGTCTTAACAGCCCTATTTCCATATCTCGCAAAGCAGGTCTTCATTCCTAATTTCTTTGCCCCTTTTATATCTCTTTCCGGCATATCTCCAACCATAATGCATTCAGAAGGCGCTATCCTCAATTTCTTTAACGCAACTATAAATGGCTTTCTTGAGGGTTTTAGCTGCTTGGTATCCTCAAAAGTAACTATGATATCAAAGAAATTGTCTATCTTCATGGCTGTTAGCCTTATCCATGCCTTCATCTTGGGTGCATCACTTACTATAGCTAATCTGATTCCTTTCTCTTTCAGCTTTATCAAAGTACCCATAACATGTGGAAAAGGCTCTAAGAATCCAGACCTCACTCTTCTGTAAGCGTTTATAGCATTCGCAAGTATCCTATAGTCTATCTTTCCTTCTTCCTGCTGCAGATATTTCTGAAAAATAGTCTGGTCCTCAAAACCATATTTATCATACAGCCCAAATAACGTCTTGACAATCTTATCTTTACTATGTTCAAGCCCGGCATCAATCATAGCAGAAGCAGCTGCTTCTATACTGATATGCTTCATTTTCATAAAATCCAGCAAAGTATTGTCCAGGTCAAATATAATCGCTTTGGTCATAATAATCGCTTATTGAACTTAACTTATTTAATTCTTTTTATTAAACAATTGAACAAGACTTTTAAAAGACTCATTTCTATACTCGCGATACATCAATACATAAGGCACTGTCTCTTTTTTAGCACTATTCGTTAGGAACCTCTGATATCTCTCAATCTCCCAAAAATTATTAGGGTAAATTTTCTGTGCTTTTGAAAGGGCTTTGTTGACTTGAGGATAACCGCAATTGTACCCGGCCAGTATAAGCTCTTGCCTTATTTCATATGGATATTTCTTATAAATTCTATCTAGTAAATTCAGGAAATCTACACCTGCCTTTATATTCTCATAAGGGTCATTCTGAACCTTTTTCCAGCTATAAGTGCCCTCTAAAACACCGATGTATATCGGATTTCCCTCTTTATCCTTCCTTAATAAAATCCTATCAGTAGCATTGTTTTTGGATTGGTTAAGGTCGCGTATAGCATTCTCAGTCAATTGCATTATGCCCATAGCTCCTTTATTCGAGCCTATTAGCTTGCCATTTGAATCTCTGTGCCTTATTTTTGATTCTATATATGAAACAATTAAATTTCTCTTTGCTTCCTGGCCTGATAATTTTACTATATGGTTTATCAATTCATCTTTAGTGGTAATTTTATGAAACTTAGCATATTCCTTGCCCCCATACTTTGCAGCCAGATAAGCCCTTGAATTATCTTTCTCAACCTCAAGCCAAACATCACCATTAGATTTAGTTACCATGGCAATTACTTTGTATTGCGGACTGTTTTTCCCTGCTTTTCCAATGATTTCTGAGTTGGTATCTGGGCTATTTCGTAACCTGAGGTTATTAGCAAGAACATCACATGTTCCTAATACAGAAACCTTCTTAATAATCGGATTCACCGGGGGCAAAGTCTCTGCATTCAGATTGCTCAGGAAGATATTGAAGAAAACAAGAAAGCATGCGGCTGTCCTGACTAATGCGCTTCCTTTATTGAATCTTATGCCGGCAGCAGGATATATTTTGCCAGATCCAAATAATGAATCTATCCTTGAACCAATCTCTTCTTCCTCCTTTTTATATTCAGAGTGAAATTTCCATTCTGAATCCCTTATCATTTTCCTTTCTTTTTCAAGAAGTTCCTTAGCATCCCCCAGTATTTTCATCAGATTGATAAGGAATTCATGAAATCTATTCAATTCAGAATACCTTTTATGATATCTCGAATATGCAGGAGAATTCTTAGGCTGCTTTTCGATAATCCTTTTGTTTATCTCAACTAGCTTTCTTATCCTTCCTACTAGGATATTTAATTCTTGTATATATCCTTTTACAAGGGGAATCTGCTCTTTTTTTATCAGCTTCTTTATCTTCCTCATTATAGATTTCTCAACTGGAGTAGGCCATTCATTCTCAGTCAATTTATCAGAAAGAGATTTTTTCAAGTTGGATATTTCTTCAAATTTCCTATATCTCATATCTATATCTTTTCTTATGTTCTTGAATACTTCAGATAGGCTGGCCATATTCTTCTCTCCGTACTTTAGTTATATTAATCTTTCCATAGAGATAACTTTTTATATGTAAATGAAAAATCTTACTTTATGAAACAAGTAATCCTAATAAGACAGGATCTGAAGCTTCCAAAAGGAAAACTTGCAGCCCAGGCTGCACATGCTTCCACAGAAGCAGTATTGAAAAGCCATAAAGATGATATATCTAAATGGCGCTCTCGAGGCATGAAAAAGGTAGTTCTTAAAGTAGCAGATCAGAAAGAACTGATAAAATACAAGAATCTTGCAGAGGATGCTGGATTAGTAACATCACTGATAATAGATGCAGGCAGAACAGTTATTGAACCGGGAACAATGACCTCATTAGGCATAGGCCCAGATAAAGAAGAAAAGATTGACAAGATTACGGGCCATCTGAAGATGGTTTAGACTTGTTTTTAATGCGAAGCATACCATTCCATTTTGGATACTGTATCTTGTGCTGAAACCTTATTCATTAGATTAGAATAATCAGTTATAGTCTCTTTGGCTTTATCAACAATTAATTTGGCATCATTTCCAGTATAAACATCTTTTGCAAGGTCATTTCTTACGCTAGATAGTATAAAAAGCCTAACTTCTTCTTTAAAGCAGACATTACTGAATAAAGCGATTACTTCTTCCGCCGCCGGAGGATTTTTTTTGAGTTCTTCCGAAATTTGACCTTGTAGCCTTATTCTTGATGATAGGCCCCCGGGGACATAGGTTCTTCCAAGTTCACATAATTTTATACTAAGACCACTTAAACTGTTACAATCAACAATATCACATTTTTGAATGTTATATTGTATTGTTGTAAAGTTTTTAATTATGAGGATAAAGTAAAAGAAAATAATGATTAAGGCTGTAATGAACAATATTTTACATATCTTTTTTCTCTTATCTTCTTGTATTGAAAGAATAAACTTTTTTATTAGGATAAAGAAAGGGATTATAATGAGCCATGATAAAACTAGACTTCCTAAACCTCCATAAATTATAATTACTATATGCAACATACACCCCATTCCTTCACACCCCATAAACGAATGTATAATAAAACTAAAAATAAAGAATATGCTTAGTAGAAGACCAAATCTTGTATAATCATTATATCCCTTATTCTTAAATTTATTATTTAATAATGCTATTAAGACTCCAATAATAAAGAAATATATTAGATTTAATATGAGGCTACTAGTAACAATAAAATATGATATAAAGGGGATAAAGAAAATAAGATTTGGACGAGCAAAGAAAAAAGACCCCATTATGTTTATAAAAGACCATAAGAAAAGAATAATAAAAAGGCTAATAATTCCTCCTTTAAACCAATAAGGTTTTAATTTAAGCCAATCCTTAAATCCCATAGTATAAAACAGAATCTTCTGCTATAAATAACTTTTGGAGCACAATTATAGCATATAACATCATGTCATCTTCTCCGCTAAATTTTTAAAGAAACAATCCATTCTATAAAAAAAGGTGATACAATGAAAAAAACAATAATATTTTCAATTTTAATCTTAGCTTTATTTCTAAGCGCATGCATAAGTCAGACTAAAGTTATAACTCAGTCTGGAGTTGACACAACTCCGAAAATAACAACTAGTGAAACTCAAAAAGCTTCAATTCCAGATACAGGATCAGAACCGTATAAAAAAATAGTAACGCTTACTGGAGAAGAGAATCAAGACACAGAAACCTTTACGATAAACACTGACAAAGTAAAGATAGTTGCCGGCACAGAGAACAGCGCAGTCGGGAGTTTTACCAGCATCATACTCCAAAAGAAAGATGGTGATGATACGCTTAACATGAACTTGATTCTCAAAAGCTTACAGGTTACAGCTGATGCAGGAGAAGAAGGCAAAGGAGAATTGATCATCGAAGACCTCACCAAAGGAAGTTATTATATAAGCGTCACCAGCGGAATCAAATGGGAAATTACAGTTTATGAGTATAGTTAAACAATTTTAAATCAATAACTTTACAGCCATTATCAGCACAACAACAAAGAATAGTCTCTTAATCCATATATCCCCTATTCTATCGGAATAATGTGCTCCAATATATGAGCCTGTAAAAGTAGCTAAAAAAAGAACTATTCCAATATAAAAATTCACAAGCCCTTTCATGGCAAAGACAACAGCAGGAACAATATTCATGAAAAACGCAGATATCTTTCTAGTACCAGCACTCTCAAGAAAAGTCTGTCCAAATAACAATACAAGAAGATAAGTCAAGAAAGTTCCAAGACCTGCCCCATAAAAGCCACCATATATTCCTAAGATAAAACTGATTATGACTCCAATTATATTGTGGTGTTTTATAGCTTTTCTTCTTCCTTTCATCCCAATATCTGGTTTAAGAACCATAAAAATCAAAATAACAAGAGTAATAATTCCCACAACATATCTTAATATTGTTTCACTGATATTTATTACAATATTAGCTCCGATTAATGCCCCAAAAAAAACAGGAATAGCAATAATCAGCCCAGTCTTATAATTGACATAACCTTTCTTATGGAACTTATACCACCCTGCACTATTCGATCCCAATCCACCTAATCTGGCAGTACCAAGGGCAACATGCGGCGGCAAACCAAGAAATATCAAAGCAGGAATAATTATCAAAAACCCACCCCCAACCAAGGTTCCATAAGCTCCCCCAATAAGGCCAACAAAAATAACGATTAATATGCTGATAGGTTCCATTACAAGAAAGTTCGCTAACGCTCACTAAATCTTAGATTCAATTCTAATATAATCCAATAATTCTCTTTGTTCTTTTAGAATTTCTGGAGGGCCTTTCTTCATATACATTACAAATTCCAATTCTCCTCCGCAATAAGGGCACTTTAGTATCC
>JAGLMD010000163.1 GCA_023140175.1 Nanobdellota archaeon
TTTCTTCTTCAGCTTTAAGCGAGATAGGTGTACCATAATCATCAGTTCCACCAATATATAAAACATCATTTCCAACTAATTTCTGATACCTAACAAAAATATCTGCATTCAAATATGAACCGGCAATGTGACCAATATGCAATTTCCCATTTGCATAAGTTAGTGCACTCGTTACTAAAAATTTTTCCAAAATTTATCTCCATACTTTCTAAAATTTTAATATAATCTCTAAACAAATATATTTTAAAGATGTCAAGAATTAAAAAACCTTCCAGAATTTTTAGAAATCTGAAAGGTTTAATTATTATTAGCTTGATGAAATATCAAATGTTATTCATCATCAATATCTTCATCTTTATCTTCTTTTTTGTTTTGCTTCACTTCCTCAGCATACTCGAACATAGCTTCAAGTGTAGGATATTTATCAAAAATCTCTATAGTTTCCTGAAGCATTGCATCCTCTTCCAACACAACTTTATACCGTGCAACTTCTCCGAATTTTCTGCCAATAATATTACTGGTTAATTCATTTCCAATCCAGTCAAGAATACTATCAACTTCAGTCTGTTCAAATTCAATTTCTTCCGATTTTGCGAATTCTAATAACTCATCAATATCCTTTTGAGAAGCTTGGTAATCTAATAAAACGCTTTCATCATGATCAATTAGATAATCAACAGAATAATTGAAGAAAATATTTTTTCTGCGCAGATCCACACCAAGGTCAGTAAGAAGAGACTGCTCGATTTCAATGTCAGGAGTTATTCCTCCTCCACCAAAAACTTCTCTTCCCATATTAGTATGGTAAACATTCTCATGGCTTTTTTCTTCTGCTTCCTCCTGCATTTCTTCAATTTCTTCCTTTGTGATATCACCATTCTTCACACGTTCATCTTTCAATAATTTATCATTAAGATCTTTATGAATGCATCTGCCCGATTTTATATAATATTTAGCAGTTGTTATCTTGATGCCATTGCCATCTGAAAGCGGGAACAATCGCTGAACAGAACCTTTCCCAAATGAAGTTTGACCAACAACTAAACCGCGATCCCAATCCTGCAGAGAGCCGGCAAAAATTTCAGAAGCACTTGCAGAACCACCGTTAATGACAACTATAACAGGATAATCATTTCTAATCCGGTTATATCTTGTAAAATATTCCATGTTGGTTTGAGGTGCTCTTCCTTTTGTAAACACGACAAGTTTATCTTTGCCGATAAATTCATTTACCGTATTTATTGCTTCTCTTAGAAGTCCACCAGGATTAAATCTAAGATCAATGATAAGTCCACGAATACCCTCTTCTTCTAGTGCATCCAGTTTTTCTCTCATATCGGAAGTTGTGTTTGCATTGAATTGACGAATTCTCATGTATCCAATTCCATTATCCAGCTTAAATGAATACGGAATACTGTGGATCTTGATTATTTCCCGAATGATCTCAAATTCCAATTCGTCTTTAACACCAGGTCTTATAATTGAGATCACAATTTTTGTTCCTGGTTCACCACGCATCTTTGAAATGG
>JAGLMD010000164.1 GCA_023140175.1 Nanobdellota archaeon
GATATTGTAGTATATATACGTATCTACAACACTTATCCATCTTTAATGTTCAATAGTATACCTACAACAATTAGAGTTAATTCCTCTTTCACAGTAAAATCACATAGTTCAAATAAAGGGTGTACCCCTACAACCTGTTACCCTAGTTCCCTGGCAGGCTCTCCGGATATTGTTTTGTGGACTCTAGATCCCCTACCTATAGGCACTTACAACATTAGCATCAATTCAGGATTTGACCAAAGAGATTTATCTCCAACTATTTCAAGAATAATCAATGTGATTTAAATGAAAAAATATATTTTATTGCTCATTTTTTTGTTTACGCTGCCCATTATATATGCTATAGACTGCGACAGGATAAGCTACAATATCCAGAAAGACATCAATTTTACAAGGCCTTTTGTTGTTTTCATGAACTGGGATGATGAGATATGCGTCTTTAACAGAAGCTGCTTTGGTGAATTAGACAAAGTTGAGATTAACTATAAAGAAGGCATTTATTTAGTACAAGATAAAATAAGAAATATACCTAAAGATGACCCAAGAATGTTTTGGGAATTTAAGCCAGAAGTTAGAAATATATATGAGATTTCTATTGATTTGAAATCAGAAGATAAAACTCTTTGCACTAAAGCTGTAACAGCTGATTTCATAAATATTGCTGAAGGAAAAACATTGCCAGAAGAAATTCCAGAAAGCGAGGCAGATTCCATAAAAGGAACAAGAAATACAAATGAGAGTAAAGTTAGCAGCAAAATTTTAGACTCAGTAAAAAGCCAAAATAAAATAAATAAACCAAAAGATAAAGAAGAAAACCCTACTTTCTTTCTCCTTCTTATAGCTGCTTTTGTTGCTATAGGACTTATAGTATTTGTTCTTTATGATAAGAAGAAGTGAATTCTTATTCATAAATATTATATAGAAATTCCAAAAATTTTATAAAACATTCACTATCTATAAGTAATGTATTGTTTGGGGGCAAGTTATGAAAATCAATTTCGTCGCATTCAGCATCATCGCAATTCTGCTATTCATACCTATAACCCATTCATATGAACTTTCATACGACAAGAACGGAAACATGATTGAAGATGACAAGCATGTTTATTCTTATGATGCATTGAACAGGCTGTCTAAAGTAATAGAGAAAAGCTCGGAAAATATAATAGCAGAGTATTTTTATGACGAAAATGATATGCGCATATTAAAGAAAGAGTATTCAGACAGCAACAAGACAATATTATATGTTTCTGATGATTATATAGTTGAAAATACTGATGGAGACATAAGAGAAGAATATATCTACCATCACGGCCTTGACATTGTTGGAAAAATTAATTCAGAAGGTATTTATTTCTATCATCCTGACCATTTAGGCTCAACAACCCTTGTAACAGATGAAAATGGAAGTATTGTTGAAGAGACAGAATATCTTCCTTTTGGTGAAGTAATTAAGGGGGGCAATGACAGGTTTACATTCACGGGACAGGAGAATGACAAAGAAACAGAGCTAATGTATTATGGAGCAAGATATTATTCTCCATTTCTAAGAAGATTTGTTCAGCCTGATTCTATCATTCCAGATATTTATGATCCGCAATCTTTGAACAGGTATGCTTATGTAAGGAATAATCCGCTGAAGTATACTGATCCGGATGGGCATTTCTTCGTGATAGCTGCGACAATTTTGATAGGTTCAGCAGTCTATGGTTCTAGTTATAGTGCTATTTTTACTGGTGTAGAATATTTTGATCAGATATCAGAAGTAATGACTGAACAAGGTGTTTCCTATTTCGAAGCAAGAGAGATAGTTATTAATAGTCCAGAACTTACGGAATTACGGCAAGACGCAGCAAAGTCTGGTTTAATAATCGGAGCAGCCCAAGGAATGCTTGATACTGTACTTAGTCAGATATCATTCAAAAGCAAAACAACTATGTATAATCCCAAGCAGTTGCAAAAAAAGTTTGGAAAACACGCAAATGTTTTTGGTGTTAAAGGAACAAATACTGTAGTAGATAGGGAGGCTTTCAGGCAGGCTCTGGAGGCACATAGAACTTCAAAAGACACAATCAAAATAAGTGGGACATTCAGATCCAAAATACCCGGAACACACCATTATAACCCTGAAACGGGTCTTTGGTCATTTTATGACAAGAATTCTGATTGGATCTCTGGCTGGAAATTAGATACACAACAGATAAAAGATTTAATGGAAAAAAATAATGTGTGGTGAGAAGATGAACAAAAAAGAAATGATGATAGAAGTAATGAAATTAATTAATGAATTTGTGAATAATGATATTGATGCACCAACCTTTGAGAAGCAATACATGGACTTATGGGAGAATATTAGGGATAACAAAGATATTGAATTTGACAGCGATATCCAGAGAATTTTGGATTGCATTTACTCTGATTGCGACGCATACTGTTCGGATAAAAGTCTTAGGGAAAAATATGACTGGGATGAAAAGCAGTTGCTCGATAGCACAAAGAAGCATCTGAAAGAATTGGAAGAGAAATTTGAAAGATAAATTGAAAAAACTCAAACAAGAATGAAAAAAACTAATATGACAGCAAAAAGCACATTCAGGACAATTATCGCTTTCCTGCTAGTCATCACCCTTGTATCCGCAGTCCCGACAGACACTTTTTACAGATCATTTGTCAATGACCCTGTAGTCAACAGTTTTGGGGGTCAGCAGTTCAACATCGGATTATTCACAGGAGCTGCCACATACTCATACGACATTAAAGTGCCTCCAGGCACTAATGGATTAGCGCCATCGATATCAATATTATATAACAGTCAGAACACTAAAGGGATCCCAGATATGCTTGGAACATCGTGGACTCTTACACAAAGCTATATAGAAAGAGACATACAATACACAAGAAGCAGCACTGCTGATGACACCTTTAAGCTCGTGCTGAACGGAAAAGAACATAAGCTTATTTATGATTCCTCAGACAGCAGATATCATACACAAAGAGAAACATTCTTCCATATAACAAAGCAGTCGGGCGGAGATAATGATAAGAATGAATACTGGATTGTAAAGACTAAAGACGGCGCTTCTTTCAGGTTCGGCTACAATACAGATTCAGAGCTTGTGTCCAATCAGGAAAGCTATGTCTCAAGATGGCATCTTGATTTGGTAACAGATACATACAATAATAATATTTATTACAGCTACAGGGAAAACCCGATAAGCGGAGAGAAAGGAGCAGTCTACCCCCATACAATTGAATACAATAATGAAAAATCAAGAAAGATTGAGTTTGTGCTTGAGTCTTCAGACAGGTCTGACCAGTGGGATGTTTATGTACAGGGCAATAATGTATTATATAAGAGAAGGATTAAGGACATAAAAGTATATGCTAATAATGGATTAGTAAGACTTTACAGGCTCAGCTACCAACAGGCAGACACATCAGCAAGGACATTCCTAAACAAGATAACTTCTTATGGCAATGATGGTTCAACTGAACTTGCTGCCACATCTTTTGACTATTACTCCGCATCAAAGGGATGGGAAGAGGATCCCAATTGGATACTACCTTTTTCAATCTCAACTAATAAAGATTGGGGACATCGATTTACAGATGTAAACAGGGATGGATATATTGACTACATCGCAGGCTATAAGTCAAGTAGTGGTTCTGAAAATTCTGAAGTTTGGTTGAACACAAAATTAGGATGGCAGAAAACAGGAATGGTTTTGCCTTATAGCATGGCAAGAACAGCCAAGTGGTATGATTGTGATGATGACTCCAACTGGCAATATGGTGTGGACAGAGGCTTCAGGCTTCTTGATTTTAATAACGATGGATTAGGAGATCTAGTCACTTGGCCGCATCAGAACGTTGCAGGCAATATTGACAGAGACATTCCAAGAGCAGCTTATGCAGGAACAGGCACTTCCTGGTCACAGGCCTCTGCTTCCTTGCCAGGTATTTATCTTGTTTACTCAAGTTATGACTCTCAGATCTGCAGGGATGTATTCGGAGTGAGCCACGGCTATGTATTCTCTGACCTAAATGGAGATGGCATGACTGATATTTCAAGAAGCTGGCAGAGCAACAGGGAAACGTGGATAAACAACGGAAATGGATGGTCTTCTTCAAGCGATTGGCAACTGACTAAAATTGCAGTTGCTACATCAAGAAGGGCTAATTATGGATGCCCAAAACAGTTTGGAGTAGATATGGGCTTGAGAATGCTTGACATAAACGGAGACGGCCTTGCCGACCAGCTTGTAAGTTACTGGTACAGGCCATATGATGATGCCGATGACGAATCCACCAAAGGAGCTTGGATAAACAACGGAAAAAGTCTCTTACCGAACAGTGCGTGGCAGATTCCAAATCACTTTTCAGAAGATGAAAGATGGGATCCAGAATGTTATTCAAAGTTTGGTGTAGACCAAGGATGGAGATTTGCAGACGTAAATGATGATGGCCTTGCGGATATTTTGAGAGGGGATAGCGGTACCAGGGAAGTATGGCTAAATAATGCAGGTGGATGGACAAAAGACAGCTCATGGCAATTGCCTGATGATTTCATCAATTCAGCAGGCGACAATCTTGGCATGAGAATTATTGATGTAAATGGTGATGGCTTGCCTGATATTGCCAAAGGAGCAGGAACAAAAAAGACATGGATAAACAAGATGGGAAAGGCAAATCTCCTAAAGACAGTTACTAATGACTTAGGTGGCAAGATAATCATAGATTATAAGCAAGCTACATTATATGATAACACCGGCTCAGATTCCTTATCAGACCTCAACTACAATATCTGGACAGTCAAGTCAATAACTTACGATAATTCGGTTTCAGATAACAGGGTGATCTCAACTACAAGCTATGATTATAAAGATGGTTTTCATGACTTTAACGACAAAGAATTCAGGGGCTTCAACTATGTCGAAGAAACAAAACATGATGGGACAACAATAAATCACTGGTTTCATCAGGATGATGCTAAGAAAGGAATAGAGTATGCCACAGAAATCTTTGACAGCGAAGGAAATAAATACAAAAGAGATGAAAGCAGCTTTGATGTGACAGACAAAGGCAGTTACTTTATTGTTGAGAAGATATCAGATAAAAACATCCTCCATGACAAATCATCTTTTCCTGTGACAATACTTACTGAATATTTTTATGATGATTATGGCAATATCGAGAAAATAAGCTACCAAGGAGATATCTCGAAGAGCGGAGATGAGAAATTCAGGCATCTCTCATATAATTATGATCTAGGGAAGTGGATTATGGATATGCTTGATCAGGAGCAGCTTAAAAACAGCACAGACATTGATGTAGTCAGCTCGACCAGCTATAGATTCAATGCTCAAGGCTCAATAATCTCAATGGAGAATTGGCTTGCCGATGGAACTGACCCTATAACAAATTATACCTATGATTCATATGGAAATGTTATATCTGAGATTGATGCAAATGCCCATACTACAATATATGAATATGGCCCAACGCACACTTTTCCTGTAACAATAACAAATGCCAAAGGGCATATACAGAGATATGAATATGATATAGGCACAGGAAACATATTGAGAGAGACTGATACGAATGGACATACTACTGAATACGAATATGATATCTTCGGAAGGAGGAAAAAGCTCATAAGGCCTTATGATTCAGAAGAGAAGCCAACAGCAAAAATCAGTTATTTCTTTGACGGTTCAGCACCAGAATATGTGCTGATTGAAGAAAAACTGAACAACTCCCTGACAATAAAAACATATCAATATTTCGATGGTTTAGGCAAGCTAATCCATACAAAAAAAGGCGCTTCTTTGATAGCGCAGGACTACTATTATGATACCAACTTCAGGCTAAAAAAGCTTTCTGAGCCTTATTATTCTTCACTTTCCCAATATGTAAGCCCTACAAAGGGAATTGAGTATCAATATGATCCATTGGATAGGATTGTGAAGCAGACAAATCCTGATGGAACATACAAAACTTATACTTATGATCGGCTGAGAAAAGAAGGATATGATGAAAATAACCATAAAATAGAGCAGTTTCTTGATGTATATGGAAGGATTGAGATAGTTAAGGAGTATAATGAAGGAGAGATTTATACGACCCTATACTCTTATGATACAACAGATAATGTTGTGCAGATCAATGACAGCAATGACAATGGATTCTATTTTAGATATGATACTCTAGGCAGGAAGAAAACAGTATTAGACCCTTATCTTGGCAATCGCTCATATGAATATGATGCAGCAAGCAATGTCATATATTCAGAAGACTCAGAAGGTAATAAAATATTGCAGAGCTATGATGAGATAAACAGGCTTGTTTTGAAAAATACCTCAACATTGAGTTATGCCTTTGAATATGACAAAAATCTAAACAGTACATTGTCAGAAGTATTTGGATATGTGGAAGATGAAATCATTTATTCTAAATCTTTTGAGTATGACAAAAGACTAAGGAAAACCAAAGAGATAATCACGAGCCATCAGCCTTATTCAATTGATTATGGCTACAATTCAATGGACCAGATTGAGATGAAGAACACTAACGGCAAAGAGATAAGATATTCATATGACCCTGACGGAAACATGCAGAGCATGGGTGAAATTCTTGAAAAAATAGAATATAATGCCAATGGCAATCCTAAGAAAAGGATTTATGCCAATAATTTGACCTCAGAGTTTTCATATTATCCAGAAAATAGCAGGCTTGAGCAGATAAAGACAGCTAATCTCCAGGAGTTATATTACACTTATGACAGCAAAGGAAATGTGAAAAGCATCACGTATTCTCTCGATGGTTTTGAAAAGAAGTTCAGTTATGATGACTTAGACAGGCTTAAAAATGCAGCAAGCAGCAGCATGATGTCATACTATAACATCACTTATTCATATGGCAGTACAGGAAACATGCTGTCGCTGGTTTCAGATAGCTGCAATATTGTTTTCACATACAATGATACAAGGATTTCAGAAGTCACCTTTGATTCAGAGAAATGCTTTGCAGAATATATGAAGATAGAATTTTCAGAAGGATGGAATCTTGTTTCATTTCCCAATGAGCCTGAAGACTCAATTGATTATTCGCAGATATTTTCATTTGATAATGTCAATAAGAAGTATTTTGTTCCCCAAGGTGTTTCACCTAATCAATCATATTGGCTTAAATTAGACAATGATCAAAACATAAGGATAAGAGAAAATAACTTGCCTGAACAACAGATAAATTTAGTAAAAGGCTGGAATCTTATACCTTATTTATCTTTTAAGGCAACTACTGTAAATGATGCTCTTCAAGATGTAGCTAATCAATATGGGATTATTTTCTCTTATACCGATGGAATGTGGGAAAAATATTCTAATAGACCAAATAGTATTAATACCTTATCTAACCTCAATCTTGGCGGCTCTTACTGGGTATATGTGGAATCTAATCAAAGCTGGGTATTTGAACCTGAAGTCGGTGAATTTAGAAATAGTAGCTGTGAAGTAATATTTAGAACTAATAAGGAGAATGGAGAAACCCATAGATACTATGGAAAGTGGGTAGCTTTTGATTGGGATAATGATGGTACCTTAGAAAAATTTGGTTATGAAACTGCATATGCCCCACACATAGGTATCGAAGCAGCATGCAATAATAGGGAAACATTAGGTTATGATATCGATAACAAAAAATTAGTAGCAGTATCTTCCGACTCAGATAGATTAATCATCTGTTATCACCCCTATTCCCCAGAGTTCGGCCAAATAGTGAGATTAGATTATGGCAATGCTGGAGATGCAATAAACACCCCTGTACCAACAGAACCATATACTTCAAATGGTCAGGAAATATGCGAACCCATGCACTCCTAAAACAGGCATTAAACGAAGAGCATACATATGAATGTGAGTAGTATCATACTTATTTCTTTCATATCGCAATTTTCACAAACAAATAATATTACAAGCATAATATAGAATTATCAATTACTAGGCTATGCTTAGATTATTTTATTTCTCAGGGGCTGATCTTTAAATAAATAGCAATCCTTATTAACTTAAAAATATTTTTTTATTTATGGAGATTTGTATAATAATTAGGGGACCCGCAGGTGTAGGAAAAACAACAATAGCTAAAAAATTAGCTAGAAATCTTAATGCAGATTACTTCTCCTTTGATGCAATTATGGAAGAAAACAAGTTAGATACTGTCATTGGTGACGGCATCCCTTCAGAGAATTTTGTCAAAGCAAATGAAATCATAATACCGATGATTATGCAAAAAAGAAGAGTAGTTCTTGACGGATGTTTTTATAGAAAAAAACAGATAAATCATTTGTCAAATAAGCTTAAAACAAAATTTTATATCTTCACACTAGATGCAAACATTGCTGAATGCTTAAAGAGAAACCAAACGCGTAAAAA
>JAGLMD010000165.1 GCA_023140175.1 Nanobdellota archaeon
TATTTACGAAAATCTGTTCTCAACTTTATATGCATTTGTAAAAGCTATAGAGGTAAGAGATCCATATACACAGCAGCACTCAAACAGAGTGACCAGCATAGCAATCGCTATAGGGAAAGAGATGGGCTGCACTTCAGAAGAATTAGATATTCTCAATTTTGCAGGGCACCTTCACGACATCGGCAAGATTGGAATAAGGGACGCCATCCTTCTTAAACCATCAACTTATACGGAAGAAGAGCGTAATATTATCAAAGGGCATTCAATTATCGGCGCAAGCATAATAGGGCAGCTAGGGTTGCTGGACAGTGAAAAACAGATAATAAAACATCATCATGAGCGCTTTGATGGAACAGGGTACCCTGATGGTTTAAAAGAAAAAGAAATTCCATTGCTTGCACGCATACTTTCTGTCGCCGACGTTTATGATGCCATATCCTCTGATAGAGCTTACCGAAAAAAGATGGAGAAAAACGAGGTAATAAAGATAATTAAAGAAGGAAGAGGCTCCCAATTTGATCCTGATGTTGTAGATGCTTTTTTTAAGCTCTATTATGCAGGAGTCATTGAAAAAATTATATAATATACTCCCGAAAGACTTCTTCTAACGTTCCCTTCTAACTCGCCGAACCAAGAAAACTTCCGATCTTAAAACATCAACATCATAAAAGCATGTAATGTATTTGATGTTGATTCTATGCGAATTTACTGGTAAAATTAATAATAACTTATACCCCTGATAACTATGTCGGGAAAAGACAGGTCAGAAAATTATTATAAAGATATCGGACCAGATAACACTGTCAAGGCGACAACCGGCACTCGGGATAAAATGTAAAAATATATTAAGCTTTATCAAAACAAGGAGCTATTAACATGTTAGTCAAGAATTGGATGAACAAGCCGGTTATCACAGTTGATTTAACTGATTCAATACTCGATGCTATTAATTTAATAAAAGCGCACAATATCCGTATGCTGCCGGTTACTGAAAAGGGAAATCTTGTTGGAGTAGTCTCTGACAGAGATCTTAAAAAAGCATCGGCTTCTGATGCTATCTTGCTTGAAGAACACGACATTCAATATCTGATTTCCAAGGTTAAAATTAAAGATATAATGACCAAAAATCCTATCACAGTTCCACATGATTTCACCATAGAAGAGACAGCGGAAGTTCTATTATCGAACAAAATATCAGGAGTCCCTGTTACCAATGATAAAGGGGGGCTTGTCGGCATAATAACCCAGACAGACCTCTTCAGGGTAATATTTTCTTTAACAGGTGTTGCTAAAAAAGGAATCCAATTTGCCTTGAAGTTGATAGACAAGCCAAGGTGTATTCAAGAAATCACAGATATTGTACGAAATTATGGAAGCCGTGTGTCGAGCATCCTTACTTCCTATGAGCGGGCACCCTCAGGATATCGCATGATTTACATTCGCATATTCGATATTGATCGGCCAAGCCTTCAGAGGCTGATAGAAGAAATCAGAGAAAAAGCCACACTTATTTACATGATAGATCATAATAGAAGAAAAAGATATATATATGAGCCCGAAGATACTGGCTGACTATTGAAGAAGCAAAGAGGAACAGTTCATGTTGGTCAAAAATTGGCAGGATAGCCAGCATTCTAACTTCATGTGAAGATGGCAATTCAGGATATAGAAAGGTATATATTCGTATTTACGGGTTTGAACGTACCGAGCTGACAAAACTAAAAGAAGAACTCAAGAAGAAAGCAACTTTGTATTATATGATAGATCACCGCGAAAATATGAAACAAATCTACTAAAAAATCACTCAACTTAGGTTTACAAAAGAAGAAATTTGCTTGAGAGTTTTTTCAACATACC
>JAGLMD010000166.1 GCA_023140175.1 Nanobdellota archaeon
ATTTCTTTAGCGGATTCTAAATAATACATTATGGAAACATAATATGGGGGTATATTATAGATATACCTGCTTAGGTCTGGATATGGTTTTAGGCAAATGTTCTGAAGGCTAGACTTTTGCGTTTTATATATGAAATAGTGTCTTGTTTTTATGAGTAAAACTGCAAAAGTCTAGGGAGAAAAAATATGTTGATTGCTCAAATTGAGTTCATACTCCGCAGTTTGCTGTGATTGGGATTTTTTATTCTTTTTTTAAAATTATCGACAATATTAAAAGATACTTTTAAAAACATTTACAATAATATTTACGGAATATGAAGTTTAAAATATTCACCACAGATGAATTTAATAAAATATTCAATAAGCTGGACTTTCAAATCAGAAATCAGATAGAAAAAGAGATTGATCAGTTAAGCAGATAATCCTTTTTCTGGTAAACCATTAGGATACAGGTTCTTCAGAGAAAAGAAAGTAAAAGGCTATAGGGTTTACTTTTTAATCTATGAAGAATATTTAGTTGTGTTTATAATTACAATTAGTGGAAAGAAAGATCAGCAAGATGTTATTGATGCGATAAAATCACTTATCCCTTTATATAGGGAAGAAATCAAAAAGAAATTCACTTAGCCTTTTTCCATGGTATGATTCTTCCATGTTTTATGTCTTCTAGGCCTTTGACCAGCGATACTAATAGGTCTTTCTCTACTTCTTCACACTTCTTCAATTTCAGATATTCCTCCTTTGGTATTGTAACTGTCTCGGCTGTCATGATACAATATAACAAGATTATCTATTTATATTTTTCTATTACTTTAAAAATTTACCAGAGAAGAATGGTGTTTTATTTCAACTAAAAATACTTCTGATCCATTCCCACAATCTGATAAATACATTGTTTGGAGGTACTCTACAAATAGGTAAACACCCATCACACCCCGGTCTAGGATTATACACTTCTAACCCTTCGCAACATTCTTGAAATGACCCCCTTATTGATTCTCCCACTTTTATGCAAGGAATTTCTTTCATGTACTCTAAACCGCATTTTTTATCTCGAAAATCAGTCCATTTGCAATCATGTCCATTTGGGAAATCACAATAAGTAAAAATTTCAAAATCCCCTACTATTTTATACAACCAACCTAAACCATATCCATCAACTGTGTTAACTTTTTCTATAGTATATTCTCCAAAACTGATTTCATTCTCAATTTTCTGAATTAATTCTTTTTTTTCATCATCAGATAATCCATAAATCTCCTTAACATCAAAATAACCTATTCCACTTTTATCTTCTTTTCTTAAGGCTACTGGAAAAATTATTTCATCATTCAAGTGATTACCTGGTATGAACTGAACAGTTTTACCTTCATATTGAATTGTTACAGAAAATACTGCATCATGACCTTGCAATTGACAGAATACTAATCCAGGATCTTGTGCTCCGCTTACTAATTGAACCAAAACCGCCAACATCAAAATCAATAATGTTTTTTTCATTTTAATCAAATTTCCCACATCTTTCCCATCCTGCTTCTATCAGTTTAGAAACATCATTCAATTCTCCGCAAGTGCAAGTTGACGGCACAGTAGTTCTTCTTTCATTAGTTTCTGGATTGCACATCTCATTTGTATCATCTGTACATACACACTCATCCGTTCTAATCTTACAACCAACAATACTTATCAAAACCAACAACACCAAAATGAATATTATCTTCTTCATTTGCTCGGATTAACAACCCTTCCAATAAATAATATGTTTCCTGTTTGTTTTTCTTGTATTATAAAGATAAATGGATGATCTGCTCTGAAGATATTTCTTGGCATTGCAGCACTTCCTGTTACCCCAACAGCAGTTGCAGCAGCAGCTTCAGTACCTTTTTCATCAACCTTAACATAAGCTTGATGTATCACTTGGCTGATAAAAAGCTGTTCAGCAAGAGTCATTCCTGAAAAATCTGCATTACCTGAAAAAGCTGTCGGCATTCCCATTGCACTTAAAGTTTGTTTCATAAAATATTTTGTATCAAATTCAAATTTCGGAAGATAAATTGAAGATAATTTTGTCTCTTTCATTTGTGCTTTGTATTCCTCAAGCTTTTCAGAAGTTAATTCAATATCTTCAAGGGTATAATCTGAAGTGATTATCTCACCTGTTTCAAAATCATAATCTTCTCCTTGTTTTGGTAATAATACCAACATTGAAATTTCTTCACCTTTGTAAGGCAGCTCTAGAATCTGCAAGTCTCCTATATCAGCATAATTGAATCTTGCCTTATCAGGATCCATATACATCATCGGAACTTTTACAATATTTTCTGGAGTTATCTTAAAATCTTGATCTCTTGTATCTCCCTTATCAAACTCCCATTCCCAGGTTCCTTTGAAATAGATAGCATTTGTAAGAACTAATCTTGTCATTGGACTAAGAACTCCTGGTGGGATTAGATCCTTGATTTTATTATTAGTCTGTTCTTCTATATAGCTATTGATTGTTTGTCTTGACTTTTCTGTTTCTCCAACAAAATCAAGATTTTCTGCTTTCCCGCCATAGTATTTCTCTACTGTAGTTAAATAATCTTGAAGAAATTGAAAATCTTCTTGTACCCACAAGGCATTTCCAGTATTCAATTCATAAGCTTTACTTCCTTGATTAATATCGTTATAGATTGCAGCAAAATTTGGCCTTAATATGCTATTTTCAGGAAAATGAAAAACTGCCCGCATCTCATCTGCTGTCTGTCCTTTGGCACCTTCATAAGTCATTGCTAAAGCAGAAGAAATGCTATATGGAGAATAGAAAATATTGCTATCTTCAGCTTTATTTAATTCAGAATAAAGGTCAAATGCAAATTGATTATTTGCATTTACAACTGCCTTGACTCCTTCTGGAGTTGAGCCAGTATCATCTGTAGTGATTACTGGTTGTTTTTCACAGCCATATAAAAAGATAGATAGGGCGGCAATCACGATTAAAGCGAATATTTTCTGTTTCATATAACTCATTATAATCTACATTATATATAAATATATTGAAGGCTTCAGTTTGAGTTGAAGTAAGTTAAACTAAGAAACCAATCTTTTCTAGAAATTTAGCAGAGAAACTAGTAATAAAAATATATATTATAGTTTTAACTATAGCTACATATTTATATATTTCAACACTTCATAAACAAGGAAAGCAGGCCACACCATAGCTTTGAGAACTCCCAAAACACCGTTCCAGAAACCTGTAGTAGTAGATACATAATATATTGCTGCTCCAATAAAACCCATACAATAGATTCCTCCTCCATTGCACATGTTGTTGAAATTTTTACGTTCTTTTTTCTTCATCTGGTTCACCTCTTGAATTGGTTTGGTTTTGGAATTTATAAATTTAGTTAAAAGAGATACTGCCCCAATATGTCTAGTTGGAATAGTTCTATTTCTTAAATACCTTGTATAATAGATAGGCATAAAGCACACCAAACACAGTCCAGAAATACAACACATATTCTTTCACAAATGTTGCAGTGTAGGCGCCGATGATCATTCCAAGAATGACCAATGCTGTCTTCAGAATACTAATATCCCAGATAGATAACTTTTTGGTTATTGATTCAGCCCAAGCTAGTAATCCCATATGAATCACCTCTTTAGTTAGACTTGGTTTTGAAGTTTATAAATGTATTCTTGAGTTTATCGGTAATTTTGGATTGTGATTAGAGATACTATAAACTTGGCTTATGAGAAATCAAAGAATAAAATGTTATTGGTTTCATTTGTTTCATAAATTGTATTATAATAATCAATCATGATTATTGCATAATCAATCTTTCTTTTTGCTATTTTTTTCCCTGAGGAGTCCCATTTTTCAGTTGATAACAACATTGACTTAATCAGGCTCTTATGAGGGTCAAGAGACTTTAATATAACAGCACCAGACGAATCTTCATTGATAAATCTCTCTAATCTAAATTTTCCAGTCGGATCCTTGCCTTTGTTTGTAATGTTCATGCAAATACGTATTCCTTTAATTTCTGTATCATGAAACTCAATATTAGTATCTGAACAACTTACCTCTTGTATAGCCAGATCGATATCTTGATTTTTAGTAATAGAGCTAATTTCAGTAGCAACATCTTCCCAATACTGATTTATTTTAAAGTCTGATTTACTTTTCATTTTCAAATAATCAGATTTAAACTTTTCATAATCCTCGTTTGTATAAGATATATTTCTCATAATATCAAATAATATAACTTCTCCTTCTTCGGATTTGTACTTATAAAATATATTGAAAAGACCTGCAAATAATATATGTTCAAAATTAAATTCCTTATCAGACTTATATATTGTTTTATTAAATTTTCTAATTTGAAAATTTTCAGAATGTGATGCTGCAGGAGCTAAATAATATCTTGCGCCTGATGAAGCTCGAACGAATTCTTTTTCCTTCCGATTATAACCTTTAGAGAAAATTAATTCATAAACAATAGGATTTCCTTCAAAATCATAATATGTGGTATAATTATGAAATTCCAAATATCCATAAAAACCATTCAACATTTTCATAGTTTCCCTAATGGGGATATCAACTGGGATTACATGCAGGTCTTTAGGGTAATTTGTGTCATAAGGTAAATCATCATATTTTTGACTTTGAGAAGTACATCCCATTAAAACTATCAGTCCAATTAATAAGCTAAATATTATTACTTTTATTATTCTCATTATCTTTATTATTGTATTTTCCTTTAAAAATTTAGCGGAGAAAAAAGGTATAAATAAAACAAAAACATTTATATACTTCATATATATACCAGATATGGGTGATATATATGGTACAAGCTATGGTTCAAATTTCCGATGATGCAAATCAAATTTTAAATATTGTGAAGGCTAAACATAACCTTAAGGATAAGTCCGAAGCAATAGATAGGGTGGTACTCGAATATGGGCATGATTTTCTTGAGCCTGAATTAAGACCTGAATTCATTGAAAAGATGAAAATTAGGCAAAAAGAACCTACTGTAAAGATTAAGAATTTTAGAAAACATTTTGGCCTAAACTAAAATGTATGATTATGGATTAAGGAAAACAGTAGAAAAGATATTTCTTAAATTAGCAAAAAAGAACTCTAAACAACTCTTAATGATCGAAAAAAAGATTCAGGAGATTCTTATAAATCCTCAACATTATAAAAATCTTAGAAGACCATTACAACATCTTAAAAGAGTTCATGTCGATAAAAGCTTTGTTCTAACTTTTTCTGTTGATGAAAATAAAAAATTAGTGATTATAGAAGATTATGATCACCATGATGCAATTTACAAATAATTCTTGCCTTTTATTTCTTTAAAAATTTAGCGGAGAAGATGTTATACGCAATTATTACTCACGATTTTTGGGCTTAACGAAAGAAAAAACTTTATATATCTATAGTGCAATTTTGATACCTATGAAATTAATTTTGTCTTTATTAATCATTATATTTGTTGTAGTAACAGGTTGTTCTGAAGTTGATACAAATTCTATAGATGATTCTCCTGAAGCAACATTTAGAATAATTGAAATAGGTGTCAAAGATTGTAATTTTGAGAATATTGTAAATTTATTATCTCCAAGTGTATACGAAAAACCTTTCGGAAAAGAGTATATAGATCTCTCAAATAATTGTAATAATCTTGTGTCTAATATGGACTGTATCAATAGTTGTTCTTCAAATGAAAATTTTTTCCAAAAATATGGTTATTCATGTGAACAAGTATGTAATGCAGACTGCACTTCGAGAAAGATTGTACTTGAAATAGGCTGCATTTTTAATACACGAAATTATCAGAAACATATTACATCATTTGAGATTAATAATATAATCAAAGTCTCTGAAAGTGGGGTGATATTAAATGTTACTAGAATTAGAGATTTTGAATTTGCTCAAATAGAAGATGAGAAAAAAGTAATTGATGTTAATTTCATTAATGAAGAAAATCAATGGAAGATAAATAGCCCCTTGTATATATTTGAATAAGTTTTTTCTTTCTAAACTAGGATGAATAGTATTTTTTTCATATCTTTAATCTTACCTCTTTCCTTTAAAAATTTAGCGGAGAAAAATAAAAGAACAGACCGTGTGTTTTTAGTGGACTCGGATTTGACATGAAAGTATAAGTGGACTGGCAGATTGTGGGTCGGATCAGCTCACTTTTGAGTAACTGTCTTTATTGCTTCTTGAATTTCTGAATAAGAAGATCTAGTTTTTTTATTATGTATTGAGATTCTTCTAAAGATACTAGCTTTCCATAATAATTAATGCTGTTTCTAGTTTTTCTTAATTCATCAAATATATCTCCTTCATGAGATAGATCCAGGATTTCTTTAATAAAAGAAGTGTAGCATTCGTGATTGTAGATTTTATAGCCTTTTTCTAAGGCTATGCATTCAAGATATTCTCTTAAAGCATCATATAAGAGAGATATCTTACCTATATACAGATGATCCGGAAGAACATCCGCAGACTCTATCTTTAGAGCAGCTACCTTTCTTGCAGATATCATCATATTTTTATCTTTACCAACTTCTTTTGCAGTTCTTGTCTTTATGCAGTCTTTCCAATCCATTACCATGATCCACTCACTTTATATCCATTTAAGATATTATTTAAAAGATTTTGATTACTAACAGAATTCTTATCTTTAAAAACAAAAAGCTGAATTTTTCTATTGAGTTTTTTCTCAAATTTAGAAACATCGATCTGCTTTTTAGTCGGTGAAAATATCGCGATATCAATATCTGAATCTGATTTAGCCTCAGCTTTAGATAATGAGCCGAATAAGATGATAACAGGATTCAGAAATTTCTGTTCAATTTCCTTGATTAATAATGAATTTTCAAGCTTGAATCTCCAGTAAGATAATTTAACAGCTGTTAAGAATATTTAACACTAATTCATGTTTTTTTACTCTCTTGCCTGCTTTAAAAGAATGTTCTGGATAATAATAGCTCTGCTTGCCCATTATTTTCTTTCTTATCGTGGCTATAATGATAGTTTACCCCCTACTTATATATAAATATTTTATTTTTTTACTAAAGGTAGGGGTAAAATAGTTAAGGAACACCAAGAAACAGCCCACTTAAGGGATGTTAAACTCAATAATTTTTAGGGGCTTAAATGTAGATGGGGGCTTTGGCTTTGAGCAGTATATATTTCACTTTTCATAAAAGACTTTAATGTCTGATAAATAGTGTAAATTTGTTTTAGATATATTGATTTCTTATCCCCCTCTTCGTATGACAATTGATTTAAATCTAAACCACAAATATCTGCTCCCACAATATTTTTGGTTTTTCCAATAGAACTTATTAATTCTAAAACATTTTCTAAAGATAATTTTCCCAATCGTCTGAAGCTTGTTGGAAATTCACCTATAACATCTAAATCAATACTAACATACACATCTTCGGTGGGAATTAAACTCGGACTAAAACGCATTAGAGACTTATATTTTTCTTGATATTTTATCAATGATTTAAATTCAATATCAGACAACTCTTCGGGATTTAGAACATAATTATCATGAAGATAAAGCTCAGTTTTTTTATTGAATATTGGTGGATTATCAACTAGAATAAATTTCTTATTTGGTCCCATTCCTTCATTGTGTCCCAATGAAGCTATAATCTCAGTTGGAACTAAACCTAATAGATAAACTTTTTTTATTTTCTTTAAATCAACAATATTCTCAACAAATCCGCCTGAGTTAACGAAATCATTACATACACCCCAAGTTCCAAAATCAGTATGTGCATCTAGTTGAACATAGCTTAATTCAACTGAACTACTATTTTTAACTAAGAAAAATGTTCTATGATGATATTTCCCCGAACCATTCAGTACAATACTTCTTTCAGATTGAGAGAAAGATGAGAAATCAACTTTTTTGATACAATCATCAATGTGATATGACCCTGTTGAACCATGATCAATTAATTTAACTCTTTCTGACCAATTTATTTTTTCAAAATCTACGCCATTATTTTCAAAATAATCTTCAATAGACTGCAAATTAGGATCATTTTTCCAAAATTTACTATAATAATAATCCATATCTCTAAATATAAATGTTCTTCCCATAAAGACCATAAATATTATCATCTATATA
>JAGLMD010000167.1 GCA_023140175.1 Nanobdellota archaeon
TTTATAATAGACCTTACAGATATAACAAAAACCAAGAAGCCTTCAGAAATTAATTGAATCTTTTTTCAAGTTCTGCCATTAATTCTTTACTTGCTTCTTCTTTGGTTTTCATATTCTCTTCATAAGTAGTCTTTTTCTTAGCTTTTCCTTTAAACTTCAAGAATTCTTGTATCAAATCTTCTTTACTTAATTCAGAAAGCTTATCCCTAACTGCTTCTCTAATAAATTCAGTCCTTGAATTAAAGTTATGACCAGCTATACTCTTATCTATCCTACTTAATACATCTTCCTGAAATTTTACAGATACTGTCTCCATATGACATTGTAATACAATGTAATATTTAAATATTTCGATTATTTTGAGCTAGCAGGGATTTGAATTTATACGCAAAGTCTAAATAAACAAAACAATTAATAGAAGCTTTAAGTGAGCATCCCAACTCTAGCATTATTACTTAGACTATCGCCAATTCCCCTGCCCAAAAAAAAGCTCTTCTCATTCAACAAGCCCGCTAAAGTCTCAAGAAAGCTCACCTTGTGCTCATAAACAGTAATCTCTGCACTGATGTTAAGCTTCTTCTCTATATAATCAACAGCTTCCTTTTTGCCGCCAAGCTCATCAACCAGGCCTATATTGATTGCTTCATTACCAAGATAAAATTCACCTTGTGAAACAGCCTCTATCTGGCTGTTAGTAAGCCCCCTGTTCTTCTGGACCTCATCCTTAAATACCTGATGCATCAAATCAAGCTTCCTCTGCAGCATTCTTTTCTCCTGAGGACTAAGCTTTCTTAAAGGAACACCAGTATCCTTATACTTTCCTGCAACAAGTCTTTCATAACTAACATTCCAGTCATCAAGCAATCCTGAAAACTCAAGATAAGAGCCAAACACTCCGATTGAACCAGTAATAGACATCCTATTAGCTACAACATGTTCTGCAGCAGAAGCAACCCAATAAGCACCAGAAGCTCCGACCTCCCTTATCCATGCAACCGCTGTCTTATTTGCTCTTTCTACAGCAGTCGCTATCTCATCTGTAGCAACTGGAGTCCCGCCAGGACTATCGATCTCAAAGATTATTGCCTGAATTTCAGGATTCTTTGCAGCTTTCTCAATATCCTTCACAATCTGACCAGAAGAAGCAACCCCGGAATCAAAAATATCTGCCTTATCCTGGGTTGATATAACTCCCTTTATAGGGATCAATGCAACATTCCCATCCTTGATATCATCGCCGCCTATTAATATAGATAGTATTCCTGAAAATACATAAGCCAGTAAAAAAAGAAATAATAATATGCCTATAATAACTCCCCATCTGCTTTTTTGCTGTTTCTTTGCCATTTTTTTCTACCTCATTAAAGAACGTATCTCTATAGTTCTTGTTCTTGATAATACCTCGCTCAGTCTCCTCTTATCTCTCGTAAATATAAGAAACAAGGGATCTATAATCCAGAGCAACACCAAAGGAAAAATAAATATCAGAAAGATGCTCCTCATCACACAAGCAAAAAAAGTCAGCTCCTTAGCAACAGATTCTATCCTTATATTGACCAGCATCTTACCCAAAGTCTGTCCTGTTTTATATTCAAGCAGAGCAAAATACAGCAATGCAAGCAGCCCCATGACAAAAGTGATGAGAGATACTGTAGCTGCTGCCTTTGGATTTGAAACAAGATAAGAATAGCTTTTGGAAAAATCTGTCATAGGAATTAACCTGATTATAAGCCTGCGAAAAGGATATCCTATAACAAAGTCAACTATCAGGATATCAATTAGAAAAGCCAGCAATCTTTTCCAAAACACTGCCGGAGCCTTGAAAACAGCTTCTTTAGGAAGATTCAGATTAGTACGCATAAATTATGAGAAATTAAGCTCATATAAAAAACTAATTATTAGAACGTTCTATGAAATCCTTAGCACATATGTATTGTTTGCCACCCCCCAAAAGACTATATCTCAATCTGTATCCTTTGTTTTAGCAAAAAGCATTATGCTGATTCAACGTGACTTTCACATTAGCCCGTGCTTTTTCGATGTTTAGAAATTTGGTTCAGACGAGACTGAAAAACAATTTCTCATAAAAGCACTGTGAATGTGAAAGTCTCGATTCAACGATAACTTTATAAATTACTTTCCATTTTGTTAACGCAATGGCATTCCGAAAGAAAAAGAAGACTTTCAAAAAAAGAAAATCTGATATGTCTGATGAAGAAAGGGCACAGAGCGAAATCTTTAGGATTAGACTTCCCAGAAATGAGGAGACATTCGGCCTGGTAGAGCAAAGATTGGGCGGTTCTAGGATGAGAGTAAAATGCCTTGATGCAAAGACAAGAATATGCAGGATTCCTGGAAGGCTTAAGAGATTCTTATGGGTAAGGGAAGGGAATATTATCATTGTTCAGCCATGGGAACTTGGCGGAGATGCAAAAGGAGATGTCGTTTACAAATACACAAAAGCCCAGACACAGTATCTTAAGAACAAAGGCTATCTCAGTAAGCTGGAAGATGTTGATGAGTTCTAATTCAAAATCATTAAATATGCTTTTATATTTCTCTGAAAAATGGAACTGATAGCGCAAGGTGCAGAAGCAAAGTTATACAGGAATGATAACAGCATCATAAAGGAAAGAATAAGAAAATCTTACAGAATAGAAGAGATAGATGACAAGCTAAGAAGATCAAGAACAAGAAGAGAAGCTAAGATTCTGGAAAAACTTGCAGCTATAGATTTTCCTGCCCCAAGACTTATAGAAAACGATAAAAAAGAACGATTAGTGATGGAATTTATCGATGGAGATAAAGTCAGGGATATTTTAGAAAAAAAAGATTATATCAGCCTTTCAAAAGAAATCGGAAAAAAGATTGCTATTCTGCACAATCACGGCATACTGCATGGTGATTTGACAACCAGCAATATGATCCTTGATAAAGAAGTATTTTTTATTGATTTCGGGCTGGGCTTTTTCTCAAAGCGTTTGGAAGATAAAGCAGTCGATCTCCATCTTTTCAGGCAGGCCCTTGAGTCAAAACATCATAAAGTATGGGAAAAATGCTTTGATGCATTCATCAAAGAGTATGAGAAGCATGCAGAAGAAGGTGATAAAACCTTAATAAGATTAAAGGAAGTAGAGGGAAGGGGCAGAAATAAGAATAAGCATTGATCACTTCTTTCTCTTTTTTGTATTCTGTCTTCCCATCTCTTTTTTAACCAATTCATACAATTCTTTCTCATCCTTCCACTTAATCCATAAATATGATGTAAAAACAACTATTATTACAACAAGAATAACAACAATGATCCAATATCTTGCACCAGTTCTTCCTGGCAGGTATTCTTCTACTGTTTCTTCTATAAGCACAATCTCTTCTTCCTTGATTGTCTGATTAGTTTCTTCCTCAGCTATCTCTATTTCCCCTTCAGGAATATCATCAGCAAGACTTTTCACTGTAAGAGTTGCAGAGCTGAACTTTATGTCATCCATCTTGATAGAAATATCATCATAACTGTCATTATCTAAGTCAATGGTTAGAGTATGGCTCAGATTCATTTCATAAATTCTTGGTGTTGAAGCGATCTCCAAAATGATCTTTCTCTTTATGTATTCAATCTTTATTACCTTTATTGTATGGTTCTTCTTCTTGTATTTATATGTCAGATAGCCCCCTTCCCTTAATGTCTTGGTAGATGATTTATCTTTCCCTAGCTCAGAGGTTATATCATAATTGTTCTCGATCTTGATAGAACCACCTCCACCACCCCCGCCTCCTCCTGAACTACTAGCTGGAGGAGTACTCCCGCCAGAAGAAGAAGTTGTGAAATTATAAGTGCCATTTACAACACAATTTCCCGCATAATCACAGCTCGTTAGATTATAACGATAGGTTGTTCCTGAACTCAAACTGCTTAATGTGATTGATTTATCCTTTGAATCAAATGATATGTTGCTTCCTAAAACAGTTGTTCCTGAGATTATCGTAGCATTTACATATTCACTTGATGTGAAGCTTATAGTAGCTGTTGTTGTTGTAACAGTAACATTTGATGTTGAATTGAATTCCATCATAGGTTCAATAGTATCATTCATCTTGAAATTGATTCCTGAAACATTCATATTCCCCGAACTGTCATTAACATAAATTGTCAGGGTATAATTTGAATTCCTGAAACTTGTTAAGTAAACACAGGATTTTGCATTCCCGATACTGATCAAGCTTTCAGTGATATTAGTACTATTTCCAAGAGAACTATCGCTGTTTGAGTCAATATATAAAACATTAAACATACAGTTCACCGCATCTGAACTTGTAGTCATATTGATATAGAAAGTAGATTCATTTTCTATTGCTGTGGGCTTGTTTATTATAAGATTAGGAGCAGTTGTATCAGGAGCAGTGTAATTGATCAATATACTCCTATTATCATCCCAGTCGCTGTTTCCAGCTGCATCATAAGCTATACAATTCCATGTATAATTTCCATTGCTTAAGTTTAATGTCCATGTTGTTGAGTTGCTTGTTCCACTGATACTTGTTGTCTGGTTCAGAGAAAAGCTTTGATTCTGGCTGTTAGTTATGTACAAAGAGATATTAGCTAGATTATTATCATCTGTTGCAGAGCAGTTGAAAGTGACATTTACTGTGTCTGAAGTGTCATTATAGTAATTTGATGCAGGTGTGTTTAATGTTGTTGTGGGAATAATCTCATCTGTAGCATTTATCCAACTAAAATTGTAAGCGGTGTAGTTTTGATGAGATAGAATAATACAACTGATATTATAATCAGCTATGCTGGAATATGTTCTTGTTACGTTTACTACAGAATCTATCCTGGATACTATGACAGCATTATTTTCATATATTGTTATATTTCCAGTTGAAGGAGTAGATAAACTGCAAGTTATATTGACATCAAAGCTGAGATTATGTTTGTAATCACCCGTAGAACCATTTAAATATAAATTTACAACTCCCTCAGACTTTTGTATAGTAAATGTCCATTCATCTGACATATTCCATTGGTTAGAGGAATCATTTGCATGAGATTTCCAGTAAAATGAGCCTGC
>JAGLMD010000168.1 GCA_023140175.1 Nanobdellota archaeon
ATTCTACCGGCACAGGCTCTTTCCACTACAGGAAGCATTTCACTGTAACAAATATCACTGACAGGAAGCTTCTTCTCAATCTTCTTGCTGATGGCTACGCAGAAGTATATCTTAATGGAAACCTTATTCATGCGCAAGACACATCCGATACCCCTGGGAAATACTGGAACTCTGAAGATATAGTGATCAAGGCATCAAATCTTTTCATTGGTGATAATGTGATAGCAGTAAAACTCATGAATCCAAACGTTTCAGCAAAGTTTGATCTTAAGCTGACACTTACAAACCTGAGAAACAAGTTCATCATAGTTATGAGCGACGGCGCAGCGACACGCACATGTGCAGTTCAGGGAACCGGTAGTGATTCAGTTGATGCAATAAAAGCTGCATGCGATTTGCACAGTGATTACGGGATTATCATTCATACTGTAGGTTTTGGGAGTGCAGCAGACGCATTTACAATGAGAGGTATTGCGGATTGCGGGAAAGGCAATTATTACAGAAGCAATGATGCCAACCAGCTTAGGCAGATATATAATGATATTGCCGATGCAGTCATACAGTATAATTCACAGGTGGCTCAGGTAACAGGTGATGTCTCGCGGACAGTCCTTTATCCTGTATCAAATATTTCTTATTCATATATACCGGAATATTCAGAAGGATATGGCAACATTACACTAAATCTGGAATCACAGGATTTTTCGGATATTTCAGGAGATGATATAGACAAGCCATTCAAGAGAGGCAGATTTTTTGTGCCAAATAACACAAAAGTAACAGAAGCCAGGGTAATATCTTATTCCTCTGAATGGTGGACTGATGAAGTAAATATCACATCAGACCCGGATTCTAATGGTACTGAAATATATAAACTCTATGATTATAATTCAATCTATAATTCTCTAGGAGATCCGTTTATTGTAAATATACCGGTAAACTATATTTCAGAAGGCATGTATAATTATGTGAATGTCAGGACAGGAAAGACCCCGTATGATTCAGAAGGCGGATCCCCTGATAATAAGATTATATATAATATAAATGTAAAATCCTATGTAAATTATGGTGATGTATTCCAAAAATCAGATGGATGTATATGGGAAGTGGAATTTTATGATACTTCCAAATCAAACATTACAATCCCATCAGATTATTCAGGATCAGATCTATGCTATTATACTAACTCAACAACAACAGAGAATCCTGAAGATGCATATAATGATGCTGCACTAAGACTGTTTGAAAGACTTGACAGCAACTCAGATCATCGTCTTGATATAATCTTAAGTGAAGATAATATACTTATCAAGGCATCTGTAATATCTGATATACCATGGATGTGGGGACCGATTATTATTACACTTTCAATAGGCAATTAATAAATAGGTAGTTGATATGAGAAGAAAAGGAATAATATATACTTTGTTTGCTGTTTTTGTCATCGCAACAATAGCACCTATGATTTTTTATGTAAATCATGAGAACCAAAGAAGTTCAAGTGAATTGATATCTAAATTAAGAAGTGATGAAGTCTATTTTTTTACAGTTGATCTTAGAAAGGATATCGAACGTTCTATAGTTATCTCGACCAAAAGAGCGATAATTGCAACTACAAGCCATATAATTTCGAATGGTAAATGCATAGAAAATGTATCCGAAACTTTTTCAGAGACAATATTCAATGGCACTGTAAACGGAATACCTTCATATATCCTTAATGGTTCCACTCTGGATGACTGGGTGCAAAATGTAGTCTCTATTAGTAATAATATTGGTATCAAGAGTAATATTACAATTCATTCAATAAAATTTAACAGTTCAAAGGATCCATTTATGGTTAACATAATTAGCAATGTAAATTTTATAGTATCAGACAAAACAGCAGAGATAACATTTAATAAGTCATACATAATCAACCAGAATCTTAAAATAAATGAGTTTGAAGATCCGTATAGTTCACTCAAGAGCAATGGATATATTATACAGAAATTTATAAAGTGTAATCAT
>JAGLMD010000169.1 GCA_023140175.1 Nanobdellota archaeon
GGAACAGACGGCTTCCTGAATACTCCTTATTGTGCTGGTGATGATGTGTATGACTATTATATTACTTATACATGTGAGAATGCAGGAACAGTTGATTCTTTCTGTTCAGATGACATTGAATCACGGGTTCTTGAGGAATGCTTTTACGGCTGTATTGATGGAGAATGTATAAGCGAGGATGATATTGAATGCTTTACTGATTCAGACTGCGGTGAGAATACTTTCTTTGGAGGCCCTTTCTGTAAATCAGACAATGTTTTTATGGCATATAGGTTTTATATTTGTGAGAATCCAGGCACTATAAATTCTTTCTGCGAGACTGGAGAGGAAGAAGCAATCTCTGAAAGATGCGACTATGGCTGTGAGGATGCAGAATGTAAAGATAAGGAATTAATTCCTTTGAGCGGAAATCTATATTTACATGACATAAGTTTAGGAACTATTGATAGGTTCTATGTTGAGGATCAATTATATTTCAGCATAACTCTTATAAATGAAGGGGAAGTCGATTTTGACGATATAGGGGTTTCAGTCTTGATATATGATCTTGGCTTATATTATAAATTCGGGAGTTTTGATATTGGGGATGGTGAGAGAGTGACAAAAGCCAGGGTTTTTGATTTGCCTAACGATATAAAGAAAGGAAAATATGATGTAAGGATCGTTGTTTCTAACGATGATATAAGACGGGTAGTACATAGGGGGGTGACAATTGTATAATTATTTACTTTGAAATAGTCCTTATTTTTAACTACTTTAATATACTAAAAAATAGAAAAGTTTAAATATGAGGGCGTTATTACAATAAAAGAATACAAGTCAGAGATTTCATAATCTCTTATTAAAAAAATAAAACCACGCGGGGGATAAGTTAAAATGAAGATAAAAAATTTATTTGTATTGGGAATGTTTTTAGTCGCAATTCTTGCATTGAGCGGAATGGCAAGTGCGGTAATAACAGTTGAGGAAGTGAAGCTTGACGGAGATGTTCTAGATCCTTCTTCAGAAAATGAGATAAGAAGTATTGAGAAAGGGGATGAATTTAATGTCAAGGTTAAGATAACATCTGATGTTGATGTAGATGATGTCCAGATTGAGGCATATCTTAGGGGATATGACCATGATGACAGAATCGAGGATATAACAAGCGTCTTTGATATGAAAGTTAATAGAACATATATTAAGACCTTAACTCTCAAGTTTCCAAAGAGAATGGATCAGGCTCAATATACATTAAGAGTTGAGGCTGCAGGCAGAGCAGGTATTGCAGGAGTAGAGACATATGATCTTGATATTGAAACAGGAAGGCATGATGTTGCTATAAAAGATGTTATCATCAGCCCGGCAAATGGTGTCAAGGCTGGCAGAGCATTATTGGCAACTGTAAGATTACAGAATTATGGCGCTGATAATGAAGATGATGTTAGAGTAACTTTCTCAATTCCAGAATTGGGAGTTTCAGCATCTGATTATGTAGATGAGATTGAAGGGGATAGTTCTTCAAGTTCTGAAGATACCAAATCAACTGAGGAATTATATTTAAGGATACCTGCTTGTGTTGATGCAGGAGAATATGATGCAGTTGTTGAAGTAAGATACCATGATGGCGACAAGACAGCCAGGAAAGAAATGACTATTGAAGTTTTCGCAGATGATACTTGTGAAGTAGAAGGAATGGGTGCAGAGCCAAGTGTTGGAAAAACTATCATAACCATTGGTCCAGAGTCCCAGGATGTTACAAAGGGTGCAGGCGGAGTTATCTATCCAGTAACAATAACAAATACAGGAAAGAGCTCAAAAACATATGCAATCGGCGTAACAGGAGGAGATTGGGGAACATTCAGTGTAAAGCCAACAAACGTTGTTACTGTTAGCGGAGACGAGACAAAGACTATTTATATATATGCATCAGCAACTGAGAATGCACCAGCAGGAAGCCAGGTTTTTGGAGTTGAAATAAAATCCGGAGACAAGACTGTTGAAGAAGTTACATTGAAAGCAAATGTAGTTGATAATGGTGCCGGAAGCCTTAGCCTTAAGAGGGTTCTTGAGTTAGGCCTAATTGTTTTGGTTGTTATCTTAGTTATACTAGCTTTGATAATTGGCTTTAACAAGCTTAAGGGTAATGATGAAGACAAAGAAGAAGGAGAGAGCTATTATTAAGCATCTTCTTAATTTTTTATTTTATTTCTAATTCTTATTTTGTTTTGATTGTGTTTTGCTCTCCCCAGGGGGGATATGGGAAGAAAAAATGTACATAAAGAACATTAAAAAATATAGTATCTTGTTTTTTTCTTTGCTATTGCTTATAATGCCTTTTACATATTCAGCTGAGGATTTCCGTGCTGTTTCATCTAATGATGTTGTAAATGTCTGCACTTTAGCAAATTATGCTGATGTAATAGAGATAACAAATACCGGCAATACTTATAGTAAATATTTGGTGAGATTAAAAGGAGATGCTTCTGATTTTGTTACAGCAGTCCCTAATCAGTTTTCTTTGATGCCCGGGGAGAGCATTCAGATCTATAATTACTATCATTTTTCAAGAACAGCTGCCGGGAAGTATGGCCTTAAAGTAAATATACGGACAAGCATGGGTATAGAGAAGGAATTGGTGCAGGAAGTGAATTCTAAGTTGTGCAACAATAATATGCTTCTGGCGCATAATTTTAATCAGACAGCATGCCCCTGTCTTGAGATGGAATATGGTTTTACTGTTAAGAATACTGGAAGCTATGCTGAGATATATACTTTTGGTCTGGATAAATTTGCTGAATATGCAAATATCAGCATGAATCCTTTGATTCTCGGGTCAGGAGAATCTGAGAACATAAAGGTGCAGTTTAATCTTGACTGCAAGATATATGGAGATTATATAGTTAACTTCTTTTCAAATGCCCAAAGTTCTGGTATATCTTCTAAAGTGCCTTTGTTATTGACTATAAAGAAATGCTATGATTATGATATCAGGACAGGCAAGGCACTTGATAATAATGATAATAAATTTGATGTTGGTTTTTCCAGCAGGGAAAGCAGCTATGATATATGCGGGGGGGATAATAAATCAATCCAGGTCATGATTGATAATTTTGGTTATATCGGCAATAATTTTTATTATGATGTTGAAGGTGCTGAATGGGGCAGTGCTTATGGTGATATCCTGAGACTATTTGGGTATGAGAAAGGATATACATATCTTGATTTGAGTCC
>JAGLMD010000017.1 GCA_023140175.1 Nanobdellota archaeon
TATTCAACTCTCTTCTGAAGAAAGTCAAAGATAGTGAATATAGCTTTTGAAAGTTAATTCTGTATATAATAGGGTATATAAAAGATTACGAAACGTTTAAAAATGAAAAAGGGCTTTCTATGGTTAAATGCTAAAAAAAAATAAGGGCAGGATAGCCAAACTAATCAATGATTCCCTTAGGCCTATTGAAACAATATATCATTACTTAAAGGGGACTTTGAGTAGTGTGAAAAAGAAGGCACCCCATGTATTTGAGGAAATAGAATCTGTCTTTAAGTCTCATCTTATCAGTATTGAAACTGGAAGAAGATTACAAACCAACATGGATTTTGATAAATTTTCTGATGTGATAACTGAGAGGATAGTGAAAAAGCTTCCGAATATCGATGAGCGCGCCATAAATAAGATAGTCAAAGATAAATCTCTTAACTCATTTCTAGATATGCTAACCAGGGGGCTGGGCAGCAGTATAGTGGAGGAGGTAGACTATACCAAAATAAAAAAAGAGAAACTGTTCAAGCGGATTCTTATAGCTAACAGGGGAGAGATTGCACTTAGAGTAATAAGGGCGTGCAGGGAACTGGGAATAGAGACTGTTCAAGTATACACAAAACAAGATGCCAAATCGTTGGCTGTAAGGTTCTCTGATAAATCCGTTAGATTAGGGAATGATGCTAAAGCATATCTTGATATGAACAAGATAATAAAAATTGCACAAAAATTAAAGGTGGATGCGATCCATCCGGGATATGGATTTTTAGCTGAGAATGCTGAGTTTGCAAAGCTCTGCAAAAAAAATAAGATTAAATTTATCGGACCATCTTATGAAGCAATTAGTGCTATGGGCGATAAAATAAATGCAAAGAACATTATCAAAAAAGCTGGAGTAGATGTTCTGGGTGGAATGAATAAACTAATTGCTGATATAAAAGAAGGAAAGGAAATTGCAAAGAAAGTAGGTTTTCCGGTAATTATAAAGGCGGCAGCTGGAGGAGGAGGAAAAGGCATGAGAATTGTCGAGAGAGATGATGATTTTCAAGAGAGCTTTAATGCCTGCCAAATAGAGGCTGAAGCTGCTTTTAATGATAATAGGGTATTTATCGAGAAATATATAGTAGAACCAAAACATATAGAGTTCCAGATACTTGCAGATGATAAAGGAAATGTAATACATCTCGGGGAAAGAGATTGTTCTATACAAAGGAGGCACCAAAAGCTTCTGGAAGAGGCCCCTTCTCCTGTGCTTGATGATGACCTTAGAAAGAGAATGGGAAACGCTGCTTTAAGGGTTGCATCAGCTATCAGGTATGAAGGAGCTGGTACTGTCGAATTTCTTCTTGACAAGAAAGGCAATTTCTATTTCATGGAGATGAACACCAGGATACAGGTAGAGCATGGGATAACAGAAATGATTACCGGGATAGATTTAGTAAAGGAGCAGATAAAGGTTGCTGCAGGTGCAGAACTGGCATATAAGCAGGAAGACATAAACATAGACAAATGGGCAATTGAATGCAGAATTAATGCAGAGTGTCCATGGGATGGATTTTGCCCTAGTACCGGGACAGTTACAAATTATTTGCCGCCAGGTGGACCAGGAATAAGAGTTTGTTCATCATGCCACCAGGGACAGGAAATTAATCCGCATTATGATTCATTACTGGCAAAGCTGATATGCGGGGGGAAGACAAGGGAAGAAGCAATAGAGAGAACAAAAAGGGCTTTAGATGAATTTATCATAGAGGGCGTTGATACAACAATTCCATTCCATAAGACTGTATTGAGCAATAATGCTTTTTTGAAGGGCGATATTGATACTTCATTTATTGAAAAAAATGAAATAATGGAGCAATTGAAGAGAGAGTATAAGCAGAAAAAAAAGGTCCTGACAAAAGATGAAAAAGCCATTGTGATAACTACTGCTGTTTCCGAATATCTAAAGAAGAAAAACAGATTTAATGATAAAAACAGTGCATGGGTACAAACAGCAAGACAGGAAGCTGTTATGAATGAGTAAGATGTTTGAGATTCATAAGTTTGAGTGTGTTGGCTCTACTAATAGCTTAGCAAGAGATTATTCTTCTGGAAATGCAATAGTTGCCAGAGAGCAGAATAAAGGAAGGGGAAGGTTTGATAGAAAATGGGTTTCTTCTAAAGGCGGGTTATGGTTTTCTATTGTCTTAAAGCCTAATAGAAGATTGTTTGAATATACTTTTATTGCTTCTTTAGCTGTACTTGAATCTATTAAGGTTAATGCTAAGATTAAATGGCCGAATGATATTGTTTTTTATGGGAAGAAGTTGTGCGGGATATTGAGTGAGAGTGTTTTTGAAGGGAATGATGCTAGAAAGGTGATTATTGGTGTGGGAATTAATGTGAATAATGATGTTTCTGAGTTGAGGGATATTGCTGTTTCATTGAAAGAGATAAAAAATGAAGAGATTAATATTGATGATTTGTTAAATAATATTTTGAAGAATTTTGAGAAGATTAGTGAGATGGAGTTTAAAGATATTTTAAAGGAGTATAAAGAGAATTGCTCTGTTTTAGGAAAAGAAATTAAGATTAAGACTGTTGATGGAGAGATTATGGGGAAGGCTGTTGATGTTGATGAAGAAGGAAGGATTGTTGTTGAGACTAAAGGAGAACGGATTGTGTTAAGGGAAGGAGATGTTAGTATTGGGTGAGTTTTGGGTGTTTTAGTGCGAGAGTTCGCAAGAACCCCCTGGTTGAGTACAGAGCGAAACCAAGCGTGCTATAAAATCATTCCAAAACCGGAATTAAAGCACCCCTTATCTATTTCTATGCAACCCCCATTAATTCTCCTGTTTTTGCACTCTTTTCTTGAAGTTGGAGAAAGCTATCGCATGGGCGCTGCACAAAGTCCGAGGAATACAAAAGTATATCAGATGGAGAGACAGAAACCCGCATAAAAAGAAAATATTAGACGCTCAACGTAGGAACCAGAACACTTTGAAAAGGGACTAGCCTGCCTTTTTTCATTATAATTTTATCATCTAGAAATATCGTAGGTTTTTTTATAACACAATCAATATGCAATGGAACATCCACTTTTCCACCAAATCCGATATTATTTCCTAAAGCAATATGGCATGTTCCGTAGGCTTTTTCATCTTCTAAGACTATGCCTGTTACTTTTGCTTTTCTGTTAAGGCCGATGCCAAACTCAGCAATATTTCTGGCTTTTTTGCCCACACTATCTAATAATTCTTCTATTTTTGGCGGTGTTTTTCCATCAGTTATTTTTTTTACATAACCGTTTTCTACGAAGAATATCAAGGGGTGAGTTATTTTTCCAAAGCCGGCTATTGAGCCATCAACAACAAAGTGGCCTTTTGCTGTGCCTTCAACAGGTGCTATAAATATTTCTCCTTCCGGGAGATTGCCCCATTTTCCCTTTTTATTGTATATTCCTGCTGATAGCCCATGCGCTTTTCTATTCTTGATACTAAATTCTATATCTGTGCCGAAGCAAGTCTTAATTCTGGCTTTTTTTGCTTTATTTATCAACTGGGCAATTTTTATGCTGTCTTTCTTTAGCCTTTCATAGTTGATATTTATGCTTCTTTTTAATATTGTTTCTGTGATGCCGGGCATAGAAGCTATTCTTATCCCTTTTTCTGTTGCGGCTCTTCTTGCTTTTGTATGGGATAATGATTTTGATGTCAGGAAGATTGCTGTATCATATTTCAATATTCTGGAAGAAATCTCTTTTGGCGGTTCCTGCCCATTAATTTTCAGAACCGGAATCTTAGCCAGGTCCACTTTTTCTATCATAGAAGATGCAATCTTCTTAAACCTTTCAGCTATCTCTTGTTTTTTTGAGTCAAAGACTATAAGAACAGATTCTGATTTTTTTATCGCAAGGTTCTTTGTTATTATTGTTAAGATAGATTTATCTAACCTAGAATTAAATAACAAACTTCCCTTTTTTATGTATCCAGTATTTTTTGCCATTCTTGTCTACACCGTAAATATCCAGCTTCTGTCTTGGTGAATTTATAACAATGTCGGTATGATAATATGTTGCCCTATCCGGGTCAAAACCAGAGCCAAGCGCTATATGTATCATATTAGCTATCTTTTCATTAACAATAAGATAATTACAAAGCTCTGCCTCAGGATTTGTATTGATGGCGAATTCGCCAATATTATTAAAATTTTCCTTATTTAGCTTGATTATGCTTTTAGGGAGAGACTTGTTTTTTTCCTGTCGAATAAGCTTTTCCCATGCTTCTGTTTTTTTCTCTTTAAACTTTTTTAGGATTATTTCCGGCGCTTTTATTATTTTATAATCATTTCCGTAGCATTCCACTATGAAAGGCTCTTTTTCGTTTAGTATATAGCTTTGATCAATACTTATAACCACATCGCCTATAAACTGGCCTTCTATATACTCTGGAGTGCCAAATGCCTCTCCTCCGGGGATATTAGCCATGGTTCCTGCTAATATTCCTTTCTTCTTGTAATATGGATTTATTAAATTGCGGGTTTCGACATCTGAACCACGAAATCTTCTTCTTTTACCATTTTTTGATACAAGACCGACTTTCAACTTGGTCTGGTATTTTCCAATCTTTTCTCCTATGACAACTATATGTTCTGATCTCCCCACCATATCTATTATCTTATGGTCTCTTTTCTGCATTGCAAGCCAGTCTATATTAGATGTTTTGATGAAGATATCAATAGGCAGTGTTTCTGTGAATGCAACCCTCGCCATTGGTTTTCTTGCGTCTATGGCTGTCTGCGGGTAATAGTCCAGCTTATAGATCATTTGGCCAGGAGAGAGCCATCTTGTCTTCCTGTTTTCAGATGGATATCCCATATATTCTCCGAAGTAATGCCTTCCTGAATATCCTTTTCCCCTTATTCCAAATACAGCGCTTGATATTTCCAGCCTATTTATTTTTAGAAGTTTTGATAATCTATTGAATTTCCTGAATACTTGTTCGTTTATATTTTTGCATAGTTCACAACCAAGTATTGTAGCCTTTAATTCAGAGATTCTTTCCGGACTATCTAACTGGGAATTTCTCGATGAATAAGCGCTCATACTTACATCATGGCCTTTTACTGCGAGCATCATTGCATAGCTTATCTGAAAAGAGTCGAGATAATCCTCTATTGGCAGCCCAAGGTCTTCTTTTTTTCTCACTAGATCAAACCCCATAGATACTTTTTCATCTTTTTTTAGGTTGTATACCTGGTTCCATATCACTTCTGCTGTTTTTATGAGTTCTTTAGGCCTGTATTCTTTAAACCATGATATCTGGTACGGTAAAGAGCATGTTCCTTCAAATCCTTTTTCAACTGCATGCAGATATATATCTGGTTGTTGAAATATTCCTTTAAAATTTCCTTCACATTTCTTATCAGCCAGATCAATGAATTCTTTTAATGCTGTGGTTTTTTCATTTTTTATGCCATGCTTTAATTCATTATAACATGTCCATATATCCTTTATCACATCAAGGTTTTTTGATTTGTTCTTTATTACATGGACATTCATATCTGCATTTAGTTCATGTATTGCTTTTGATAACGGTGCTAATGAGTAGAATGCTTTTTTTTGACTGATATCAAGAACAATCAGGACAGTTTTTCCTTTGATATTTTTGAGAATTTTCTTGTATTTTACAGATGCATTTTCTAATTTTTTTAGATCATATCTTTTCATTTTATTCACCTTTTTATCACTATAAGCTTTTTTTTGGTTTTTGTAAGGATTTCTATCTTTTTATCTTTTATTAAGATATCATCTTCAATCCTAATCCCATATTTATTCTCAAAATACACGCCAGGTTCAACAGTAAAAATCATGTTGTTTTTAAAGATATTCTCTGATTTGGCTGTTAGGTTCGGCAGCTCGTGAATCTGCAAGCCAATACCATGACCAAGGCCATGAGTAAATTTATCTGAATACTTTCCTAATAAGCTTAGTGTTTCTTCATAAGAAGACATGCATTTTTTATTAACCCTGATATTTTTTATAATATTTTCCTGTACATTGAGGAGCAGATTGTAGGTTTCTTTTTCTTCTTTTGAAGGTGCGCCAATATAAATTGTCCTTGTGATGTCTGAGTGATATCCCTGATATTTGACTCCAAAGTCTATTACACAAAAACCCTTCTTTAGATTTATATTTCCAGGTTCATAATGGGCCATGCTTCCAGAGCTTCCAGAAGCGACTATTGTAGGGAAGGCAAGTTCACATCCTTGTTTTATTGTTTCAGAATGAAGGAATATTTCAACATCTTTTTCAGTTTTAAACTTATGAAAACTATTTAAACATTTTTTCAGTATATTATCTGCTATTCTGCATGATTTTTTCATTATGTTTATCTCATTTCTTGTTTTTATTTTTCTCAGTTCTAAAAAATCATTGCTTATGTCTTTTGTCTTTATTTTTTTAATGTGTTTTTTTAATGATTTATTGGCGGACAATGTAAAATTTTCATATGATATTCCGATTATTTCTGGTTTTATTTTATTTTTCTTTAGAATTTCGTTTAATGTTTCAAACAGCCTTTTTCCTTTTTTCCATTTATAAATTTTTATTTTTGATGTCTTTTTTGCCCTTTCATATTCCATTTCCGGAACAATTAGGAATGCCTGCTTTTTTCCAGGCACAACTAAACAACCCAATCCCTTATATTCTGAGAAATAATACATGTTTTTGTCATAATCGTTGTTGATATTAAATAGCAAGGCCAATTGTATATTTTTTTGCCTTAATATCTGTTTTAGCTTGTTTATGTTCATGTATTTTCGGCAATATGTTTTGTTTAAAAATCTTGCTATCTATCTCACTTAGTTTGGCTGCCAACAGAATTTCCACACATAAAAGAAAACTTTTTTAAGCCAGGAACTTCAAGACCATTATATGAAAAAATATTCACTTTCTAATGGCCTTACAATTATTGAAGAAAAGAAACCGTCTGATTCTGTGACAGTTCAGGTCACTGTCAGGGTCGGCTCTAATTATGAGAGAGACGGCATAAGGGGTATAAGTCATTTTATAGAACATATGTTATTTGAAGGTACAAAAAACAGAAAAGATGCCGGAGAGATAAGTAATGAAATAGAGAGCCTGGGTGGAGAGATAAATGCATATACCGATAATATAAGGACCTGCTTCTACATTAAGGTGCCCAAAAAACATTTTAAAAAGGCTGTTGACATAATCTCCGATATAATAAAAAATCCCCTTTTTAGAAATGAGGATATTGAAAAAGAGAGGGAAGTTATACTTAAGGAGATAAATATATTTAATGATGAATCCAGATTTTATCAATGGATTCTTTTTCAAAAGACCCTATTTTCCACTCATCCCTCAAGATATCCTGCGTATGGAACAAAGAGGGAGGTAAGGAGAATCACCAGGGAGGACATAGTTGGTTATTTTGACAATTATTATACTGCCAGCAATTCCATTGTTTCTATTATCGGTGATATAAAAGACAGCAAAAAAATAATTCTAAAATACTTTAGTGATTTCAGAAAAGGAAAGAAGATCCGCCCGAAAGATAATCCTGATGAACCAGCATCAAAGAAAATTAAGATAAGTAAGATAATCAGAAAGATAATGAATTCCTATTTTGTTCTTGGTTACAAGACTGTTTCAAGAACTCACGATGATTCTTATGTTTTGGATGTTATTCAGGCGATACTTGGAAGGGGGCAATCCGGAAAGATGTTTGATGAAATAAGGAATAAAAGGGGATTAGCTTATGAAGTAGGGGTGCATCATGAGGCAAGCACTGATTTTGGTTTTTTTGCAGCCTATCTTAGTACAGATAAGAAGAACATCTCTCTTATAAAAACCTTGATAGTTAAGGTTTTTTCTGACTTAAGTAAGCTTAAGGAGAAGGAATTAAAAGACGCGATTGGCTTTGTTGAAGGAAGATACATCCTTGACAGCGAAGACACACACAATAATGCAGATAGTCTTGGTTTCTGGGAGCTGATTAAAGATGCTAATCTTGAGAAGAGTTATTTAAGAAGGATAAAGAAAGTCAGCAGAAAGGATATTTCGAGAGTTGCTAAGAAGTATTTGGGGGATAATTATACATTGGCTGTGATAGAACAAAGATAGTTATCTTGTTATTTTGAATTGCTTTATCTCTTCAGCTAATTTTTGTGCTGTTTTGCTTTTTTCGAGCTTTTTTCTAACAGGCTCCAGCAAGTTATTTATGCATTCAGCTACAGCCTGTTTTAAATCCATCGGGTGCAATTCTTTTTTTGTGAATGCTTCTTCTAATTCAGTATAATTTGAAAATTCTAAGTTTCCTCCCCATTTTTCAGGCCGGGCTATTTTTATTGTATCAACTTTTTCAAATATAATATACTTGCAATATTCTAAGATTGGGTTCTCTTCTATTATTCCTTCAGGGCAATATGCTTTGTTAATTTTTCTCTTTATTTCTTCCGGGGAATCAGCCATAAATATTGCTGTATCTGGCTTGCTTTTGCTCATCTTTAACTCGATAGCCCTTTCTGCCCCCTCCAAATTATTTTTAGGCGGCTGGCCAAGCCCCATGAGCATATGGTGATTAACAACAACCGGCTTCCAGAATCCCAGCTTGGGTCCTACTTCTCTAGCAAGCATGTTTACTTTTCTTTGGTCCATGCCTAGCTGGGTGATATCTGCTTTAAGATGGAATATATCAGCACATTGCATACAAGGATATAATATCTGAGACGCCTGTAATGATTCAGATTCTTTCCTGCCCATTATCTGTGCACACCTTATTATCCTCTTCACAGTTGAATTTCTGGCTATCTGCATCACTTTTTTCCAATAATCTTCTTCTTTTACAATGTCAGAAACCCAGATGAATTCGACATTATCTATATCAATATCACAGGATTTCCATACTTCAATAAGGTATTTTCCTACTTTTTGGATATTTTCCAGTTTTCCTCCCATCTTATTGTTTGCCCAGGCATGCCAATCTGCAACCAGCATTTTAAATTTACACCCTGCTTTAGCCATCTTATTGATGTTTATGGCCCTAAGAAGGCCTTGTGCTATATGTATATTTGTTCCAGAAGGCTCAAAGCCATCATAGGCAATGGGGTTATTTTTTGTTTCAAGGATGGTCTTTAGATCTTCCTCTGTTATTATCTCTTCTCCCACCTGTTTTACTAAGTTAATTCTTGATTCTATGTCCATGACAACACCATAAATATGCAATATATTAAAAGGTTATGGTCACTTAAATACCCAAATTTGTCTTTACTGGCCAAAAACAAAAGATTTAAATATATCTCTTCTTAATCGATAATCAATAAAAATTAAATGATGTTTAAGGTGGGATAATTATGGCTGATGAAGATAAAAAATTTGCAAAACAAATTATTGGAAAAACCGTTGTTAGCAAGACAGGGAAAAAGTTTGGTGAAGTAGGCGATATAATATTCGAGACAAGGAGCGGGGAGCTTATTCATCTAGTTCTAGTAAATCCGACATCCTATATAGAAAAGCTCGAGCTTGAGAGAGATAAGGAAGGAAAACTGCTTATACCGTTTTCATCTGTGATTGCGGTTGGAGACTTTTTAGTTATATCTGAAGAGGATATAATATAATTTTCTTTTATTTATTCTAATGATTCTTTATTTCAATAAATATTTAAACAAATGAGCTTTTCTTCTCTTCTATGGTTAATGCTATCTGGACTGAAAAATATAGGCCAAAAAATTTTTCTGATATAAAAGGACAGAAAGAAATTCTTAGGAGAGTGAAATCTTTTGTTGAGCAGAAGAATATGCCTCATCTGCTTTTTTCCGGTCCGGCAGGAGTAGGAAAGACTTCTTTGGCTTTGGTTATAGCTAAGCAGCTTTTTGGAGATTCCTGGAGGGGGAATTTTTTAGAGTTAAATGCCTCTGATGAACGAGGCATAGATGTAGTTAGGGTGAAGGTAAAAGATTTTGCCAGGACAAGAGCAATAGGAGATGTTCCTTTTAAGATAATATACCTTGATGAATGTGATGCACTGACAAAAGAAGCGCAGCAAGCATTAAGAAGGACTATGGAGAATTATACTCAGACATGCAGGTTTATCCTTAGCTGCAATTATTCAAGCAAGATAATTGACCCGATACAATCAAGGTGTGCTGTTTTTAGGTTCAGGCCATTGGACAAGGCTGACTTGGGTAGGATAATTGATAAAATAAGTTCTGAAGAAGGGCTTAAGTTGGACGAAAAGGCCAAAGATGCAATTATTGAGGTTTCTGAAGGGGACTGCAGGAAGCTTGAAAATGTTTTACAATCAAGTGCAGTATTGGGAAAGCACATAACTGAAGAGAGTATTTTTTCTATCGCTTCTTCTGCCAGGCCGAAAGAGGTGATCGATATATTGAAGCTTAGCCTCGAAAATAAGTTTATTGAAGCGAGAAATAAGCTTCTTGATACGATGCTCAATCATGGATTATCCGGATTAGATATAATAAAGCAGATTCAAAAGGAGATACTAAACCTAAATATCAATGGAAGAACCCAGCTAGAACTGATAAGTAAATGCGGCGAGGCAGAGTTCAGGATAAGTGAAGGTAGTGATGAATTTTTGCAATTAGAGGCTTTCTTAGCTGAGGTTGCATTAGCTGGAGAGAAAGAAAATAAAGAATAAAATTTCTAAAATCTTAGCTTAATGCATGTTTTACTAATACTGTTGTCTGCTTGCTGTCCTTATAGTCATATATCAGTTTTATGACCACATCTGTTTCGTAATCTGAATTGGTTGTTACTTGCTGCACGCATGTTATTGGCTTATCATTTCCATATAGTGTAATGTATCCTGATGAGTCTGTGCCATCTTTAAGTCCTGAACATGTCAGGCCATCTGATCCAGAGTCAACATCTACCCATATTTTATCTTCATATTTTCTTGTACTGGTATCGCATTTTGATCCTTGCTCATATATCTGTCCATTTCCTTCATGTGAAATTCTGAATGTAAATGCTATCTTGTCTTTTGCTCTTGCAGTCTCTTTGAATTCTGTAATCTGTAAAGGAGCACCAGAGCTAAAGACCTTCTTTTCTTCATTAACTGTGCAAACACCTTCTTTTGTAGCCAGGTTATCTTTTCTTATACATATCTTTGAGTTTGCTGTTGTACCATACTTATAACATACCTCTGCTCTTATTGTAAAGGGGGTATTGCCTGTTAACTCTTCAAGATAGTTGAAGTCTTCGAATTCTACATGAACTGGGTTGCTTTCTACTATGCCCCCTTCTGAATCTTTTTTAGTGGACTCCAGATTGTCAGGGGGATTTAATTCCAATTCAGACTCTTGCTTGTTAAATTCAGAGGCGAGTATGCCTGAAATGGTTATTACTGCATCTTCTTTTGCTACTTCCTGTTCTCCTTCATTCTCTAGTTTTACTACAACTCCAAAGGAGAAATCTCCACCATCATATACTTCTGCAGGGGGGGCATCTTCTTCGAAAGAAATTGTTACACCATCTGTACCCCCAATGAATGGGTCTTTCATACTGCTTCCTATATCTTTTTTTCCAGTGCAGCCCATAAGCATTAGAATGCTGATTAAAAATACGGCAAAAATCATCTTTTTCATATTAATTCCCTCCTTAACACAACAATAAATTCTCAAATATTTAAACCTTATCTATCTATATTAACTATTCTTATCTCTTTTTCTATCCAGTCAAGATATCTATAATCCAGCTGAACCTGCAAAATAGTCTCAAATGCTGATTTAGATGCTGGTTTTTTGAATGTACAGAATATGAATCCATTGCCATTATCATCCAGCCTTACAGGGTCTCTATAATCACCCTTTGGCTGGCAGTTAGGGGAAGCATCAAATGGGAGCTTTGCCTTAACTAGTACTTTATCTACATCGTTATAATCCATGTCAAGGGGGCAATCATTCCTTACATTTTCGTCAACCACTTTTCCGTCTCCCACATTTTTTATATGGATGCCAAAGTGAATATTCCTGCTGGATATCTCTTCTGTGACTTTGGTAACTGCAACCGGAGCTCCTTGTGAGCTCATGCTGTATGTTTTTCCTGCCTGGTTTATTGTACATACTTTCTCCTCATCAAAAACAGAGTATGGCTCTGGGTCAATGCATACTAATGGCTCTGCAATTGTTTGATATTTATAACAAGCAGCAACCACGATAGTAGGTTCATAAAATTCTGAGTTAAATGGTGTCAATACTCTATCTATATGGTATCTCTTGGTTTCTCTTCCCCCTCTTGGAGAGAACTGGCTCCTTCCCTGTAATGTAGGAGAGAGGAAATTGCCGCCATCCCATCTTTCTCCTGAGAATGCTTTCTCTTCAAAGCCATATATCTTAAGTTTTCCATCAAATGAGTCTGTTGTTGGATAAGCACCAGCATTTCTCACTTCTACTATAATATCCATCTCATTATTGGAATATACTTTGTCTGGAGGAGAATTTCTCATAAATTTCAATTCAAGGCCCTTTGTGCCTGTTCTATAATCCTCTTCAGAAATATCTTCTCCACTATTCCTTGGTCCACAAGAACTCGCTATAAATACCATAATCACTAATATTGCAGCTATTCTTAGTTTTTTCATTTTCCTTTACTACTCTCTCATAAATTTATATATAAAAGTTTCGTTAGACTGGGCTAAGTAAGTATATCATTATTCAATATTTCTATTTTTTTGGATTCTGTTATCTTATAACCATATAAAAGCTCGACGATTAATGGAGTTTCAAATGTAAATTTGCTTTTTGGAATTGAATTTTCTTCTTTTAATGTACAGATAGTATAATATTTGTTTTTTGTTTCTTTTAATGGGTTTGGGGAGCATTCTATGTCTTCATACCCGGAGATATCATATTCATAATCTGAGAACCTTATGCTCTTTAATCTTATAACATCATAATCATCTTTTGTAATGCCTTCTCCTAAGCAGACCTGCTGGTATCTATTGTCATCTATTATTATTCCGTCTTCTTTATTCTCAGCGTATATTGTAAATTGTATCCTTACTGCATCTGATGAAATAGATGGTATGACTTTCTGCTCTACTTTTGTTATTGATATTGGGGCTCCCTGGCCGCCCATGGTGGTAATATCTTTAGATTCACATGTTTTTTTTGCCACACTCAATCCTTCTGGGTCTGTGTCTATGCATATGGTCTCTGATAATATTGTTGAGTATGGATAGCACATATTGAAGACCAGAGTAGATTCTATCTTATTTCTGGTATCTTCTATTTTCTTAGTGTTTATTATTGCGCTCACAATCTGTTTTTCTCCTTTTTGCAATGAAAGAGATTTTCCTTTTAAATTGAAAAGCAAAACATTATCTCTGGCTGTTCTAAAATTATCTGGAATTTTCCAGGAATCTATTTCAACATAGTCCTGCTCTACAGAAGGAACTAGAATACCTTCTTTGATGTCTGAAGCGCCTATATTCTTTAGCTCTAAGGTGGCATATATCCTGCCTTCTTCAACTACTTCATCTAGTGTGTTTTTTGTAAATTCCACTACCAATCCTTTTGTTCCTTTATGAAATTCGATATCATCCAGGGTATCTTTGGGTGAAGAGCCGCAACCAGTCAGGACGATAATCGAGATCAATATTATAGCAAGGTTTTTCTTATTCATTTTGTGCCTCAACTGTTACTTTAGCTTTGGCAGTAAGTTCTTTGCTTTTGTCTCCTTTACCATCTATTGCCATAGCTGTGCATTTTAGTGTTGTTGTTTCTATTGCATTGGATGTGGGTATTTCTACAGAACAACTTCCCATACATTCTTTTTGTGTTGAAGCAATATTCAAGCCTTCAAAGTCGAATTGAACTATAATATTATCATTATCAACATCTGATGCATCTACAGAGCAGATAATATTTTCTCCTTTCCGTACGCTATCTTGGCTCATTCTAATGTTCTTTATTTCTGGCGGAGAGTTTTTTACTTCTGCATAAGCTGAGCTGAAATATTCTTTTTTCTCTACCTTTGCATCACATCTTAGGGATGTGCCTCTTGGGTATTTTCGATCGGTTGGCCTAAAAAAATCACATTTACATGTATCATCAGAGCAGAAAGTACTTATTGATTCTGGCTCATTGCTATCTGCAAACAATGTGCATATAACTGTATCACCTATATCTTCATCATTTTTTACTATACAACTAACATATGAGCTGGAATCCAATACTTTACTATCAGTAGAAGCAATCCTTACACTAAATCCTTTCTCTTCTCTTACATTAATTTTAAGTTTTTCTTCCAGGCCATAGGTATAATCAGCAATCATTCTAAAGTACCTGGTCGTAACATCTCCTGGCTGCAGGATGTTGTCTCTGTTCTCCGGCTTTATTAAAATCCAGCACCTCTGCTCAACACTTCTTTCTATATTTTTTAATCTTGGATTGTTCATATAAACCATCTGGAACAGAGAATAGCCTTCTGCTTCAGGAGCAAGGGATTTCTCCATATGGAATGGTGTACATCTTCCCTTTTCTATTTCTATATGCTCAGGAAGGAAGAATTGTATGTTCTCTATTTTTTCAATCTTCCCTTTCCAGCTATTCTCTAGCTGTAATCCAAAAAGATGGCTTGTGGTGACTTGGCTGCTTAGCTTTATCACTACTGGAATTTTATCGCTGGCTTTAAGCTGGACAGGAGCTACACTATTTTTAACTAATGGGTTTATATCGGTTATATCATTGAGTTTAAGTATGTCAGTATCTTTTTTTATTAGTTGTTTTCTCCTTAGGGAATCAATTGTTTCTTTTGCTACAAAGTATCTTTTTAAATATGCCTGAGTCTTAAAGTTGAACTCTGCATTAAGCCTTATCTCATAACTTCCTTTTTCAAGCTGCCATGGCTCAAATACACATTGTATATTTTCTACATCATAACTTTCTATTGTGAATTCTTTTTTTGGGTAGATCTTTCCTTTTTCCTTTTCTTTATTAGACTGATAGGCTGAGCATCCTAATTTTATATTAATTGGCTCTGCAATCTCTCCCTCTCCTTCAGATACAAAGTTTTGGGCTGTTAATGTTGCATCTATCACTATCTCTTCATTATCATAATATTCTTTCGGATTCTTCCCTAGGCCGTCTATATATACTCCCAATCTTTTTTTTGCGTTTTCATCTACCTGGCTTGCATAATAGTCCTGGCCTGAACCATAGTAGAGAGATTGGTTCATCATCTTCATCATCATATCTTTCCAGTAAGCCGGACTAAATGGGTTTTTTCTATCCTCAAATTTAGCATCATCTGCTTGTCTCTGGTTTATAAAATCCCTGAATGAGCCGCCGGCAACAGTAGCCTGGAAGAAATAGAATGCGACAAATAAAATAATTAAAAACATTGTTATGGAAGAAGGCTGATATACTTGTGCAAATAACAATACACCAAAAGTTAAGAATGGGAGCGTGGCTATAGGAAGATTGGGATACATTACATCAAAAAATTCAGGAAGAACAAAGTCAAATAGTATTATTATCAATAGCCACCATTTTATCTGGGTGCGGTCTTCCCAAAATGCCTTCCCCATACAGAAAGTAAGATAGAAAAGGACGACAAAAATAAAGTGAATAATTCCCCCCAATGTAGCTGTAACACCAAATGCCCAAAGATTATAGAAAACCCAGAAGAGGGTGATTGTGGCCATAAAATCATCCCATGTCACTTCTTTTGCAAATGTCAGATAGATAGCAGTAAAGAACAACATAAAGAATTCAATTATATTTCTCATCCCCATGTATGTATTCAGTATAGGTATTGAACTAAGGAGATATGTGACCAGGATTAGGCTTAGCCATACCCTTAATGTATGCGGTTTTCTATCTCTTAGATTGAATATAGCAAAGACTATGACTAAAAAATATATGTTGAAATGGAATATGTTATAGATGCCTGCCCAATTTCCTCCAAATATTGTGTTTTTGAAGAATTCCAGGCTGAATCCATTAAATCTTGTGATGGGAAAATATCTTTCAAACAAGAAGTTTATGAGTAGAGCAAAAAAAACAAAACCAAGTGCTGCATGGTCTCTCGCAAGGTTATCTTTTTTTTCAACCAAATAATTTTTTGTTGCGGCTGGTACTGCAGTGGCTCCTGCAAATATTGGGCGCCTTCCGGCATCTATTCCTTTCTGATATTCCTGCTTTACTCTTCCTTTTACTGCCCCTTTTAGTCCAGTAAATGGGGCCCGAATAGCAGAATGGAACCTGCCTTTTCCATTATTCCTGTGGCTTCCATATGCTTCTTTAGTTTTACTCAATAAACTCATATTTTTCAACCTACTCTTTTTCTATAGAAACTCACCTAATCCTCTTTTTTTTATTCATTCTATCACAGAAAATTTTGAGATTAATTGTCTTCTGCTCTTACCTGCAGCTTCCTTATCTCCATCCTTTCTTCAGGTATTATCTTTAGTGAGTTTGAGCCTTCTTCCAGGTATCTGTCGATGTTTGTGCTCCATTCGAAATCATTGTGCGAGGTCATGTATGTTTTCCTGCTGTTTATTATAATCTCTGCCTCTTTGTCTTCTTTATCATCTACGAAATAAAATGTGAGGTTGACACTTTTCTTATCGTCTTCAATATCCTCTATGAGATCTTCATCAACATCAAAGAAATATGTGTAAGATGATGCTTCCTTTAGCTCTGTTGTTATTTTTATCTGGTCAATCAGATATCTTCCTCTGTCGCTTCTGAAGACAAGCTTATTTTCTCCGGTTATTATATTTGTTGGAGAGAAGTCTAGCGGCCTTGGAGTGCCGCAGTCAGGCACAGAAGAATATATTCCATGATTATTGATCAGTATCTCTAATGTTCCGACATTTTCAGGCTGGCATTCAGGGACAAATCTCAATCTTGCTTTCTCAATATTCCTTGATTCTGATTGGGGCACAATGAAATTTATAACAGATTCTCTCGTGGATGTGTCAGTTACATCTGCTGTTATCTTAAAATTTTCAAGAAGGAATTCATTGGTAGACCAGAAAGCCATGCCTACGCCAGATGCTTCGAGTTTTAAGTTATTATTGGCAGCGACGAAGTCTTTGGATATTTTAATTGGATCCACATTGACTTTTTCTATCTCATTATTGAATATCTCGTGGTCGTTTAATGTTATTATCAGTCTTCCTTTTTTCTTTTTTGAATAAAAACTTATAAGCACATTTTTTGTGTTTTCCGGTTCACTCACTTTGAATTCTATTTCCTTTTCCTGCTTGTCAAATAAGCCATTCTTTACATAAACCATATTTTCCTCTCTTATTGTGCTTGCTTCTGTGCTTGTGTATAGATTGACAGATGGAAGGTCATGGTCAATTTCATCTTCTCCAATATATTCCATAATTATGCTTTTGTCCTCAATAAGTATCTTTTCATCATCGCTTCCACTATCTCCCCTGGAGTCATTTTCTCCTATCAGCTCTAGTCTCTCACCAGACGGCAGGAAAATAATGTAGAGCACTATGAGCCCGGATATTATTGCGATGAGTATTGCGGCATTCATACCAGATTGGGCTCTTTGATTTCTAAAACCATCAAAAATTGATTTTTGCATATATTTCACCTTTTTCTTTTGTTTGTTTTAATCTATAGAGTATTATCTATTATAGAGTTAAAAAATGGATATCTTTATATATAAATTTTTGGTTTTATGCAACTATGAAGCAGATAAGTGCAGATTTCCGCAAGGGATATGCTAAAGTAAGGGTAGAGAATGCTGATGATTTGTGGTTTTTGAGCCAGGTCATAGATGAGGGAGATTTAGTTAGTGGTAAGACTCTTAGGAAGCTGAAGCTGGGTGGAGAAGAGGAAAGGAAGACAAAGATTGTAAGAAAGCCAGTCTATATTAAGATTAGGGTTGAGAAGGCAGAATTTGGAGAGAGCCAAACAAATTTGAGGGTTTTGGGCAGGATTGAGGAAGGCCCTGAAGATATAGCCAGGGGAGAACACCATACTTTTAATATTGAGGAAGGGACTGAAATTAAGATTGAAAAGACTAAATGGCTAAACTATCAGAAGGATAAACTAAAGGAGGCATTTTCGCAGAAATCTGCTAAAATATTACTTGTTGTTTTTGACAGGGAAGATGCTTACTTTGCTTTGATGAAAAGATATGGTTATGAGGTATTTGGCCATATTGAGGGAAATGTAACAAAAAAAGACGTTGATGAAGGAAAAATCTCTAATTTTTATGTTGAGATAATAGACAATATCAGAGAATATGATAAGCGATACAAATTAGATCATATAATATTAGCCAGCCCTGCTTTCTGGAAAGACGAACTACTTAAGAACCTTAATGATGAAACTCTTAAGAGTAAGATGGTAATGGCTACTTGTTCTTCAGTTGGAAAATCAGCTTTTAATGAAGTGCTTAAGCGGGATGAAGTTAGAAATGTGCTTTCTGCAGATAGGATAACTAAAGAAATCAACTTGGTTGAAGGGCTTATGAAAGGGATAAGCGATAATGGAAAAGCAGCTTATGGCATGATAGAAACAGAAAATGCTGCCAATTCGGGTGCTATTGAGATTTTGCTTGTTAGTGAGTCTTTAATACAGAAATTGCGGGCAAAAAATAAATTTAGTAAAATAGATAATATAATGAAAATAGTTGATTCAATGAATGCAAAGGTGCATATTATTTCTTCGAAACATGAAGGAGGCACAAAACTTGATGGTTTAGGCGGAATAGGTGCTATTCTGAGGTATAAGTTGAGTTACTGAATTTAGAAATTATTATATAATCTGACATTAGCTTACTTTTTATGGATTATAGAAAAAGAGTATACACTAGAAAAGAAGACATAGTTTTCTTGAATAATTGGACAGAATTAAAAGAGTTCCTTGAGTCTTTGCTAAAAGCAGAAGAGAGACTTAAAAAGAGATTAGAACTGATAGAAGAAGTTTATTTTGAGAAATTAGGATTAGTCAAAAAATTCATTAGAGACTGGGGGGAAAAGGATTACAATAAACTAAAAAAATTCATGAGAAGTGTTAAAAGAGGCATCTCTAGAGACGAAAAAGAAGATGAAAATATCAAACAGGCGTTATGGCAAATTATTTTAAAAATTGATTCTGTTTTGAAATCTCATAACATTCCTGATGATTTTAGAATGAGGCTATACTTGATTAGACAAAGGTTGGTTGATGAAAGGGATTTTATTATTAAACTCAATCAAGTGCTCAGAAGCCAATCAGGCTATTTTCATGAAAACAATACTTGGGATGAAGGCGAGCATGCAAAAAAGCTTTTAGACTCGATATATGAAGAAGGAAGATTACTTGGTTGGAAGAAGGCCAGCAATAGAAGGATTGCTTCTGCTAATGATCTTACTAAGGATATTATTAAATATGAAAATTTACGGTTGAATAGCTTTGAAGAGATAGTCTCTGAATCACTGAATATAGGTCAGATCAGGGGATCATTATATGCAAAGAAAGGAGTTTCAAATTTTAAGGCAGGCATAGTAACTGCCCACGGTATTTATGGTACAAGGAAAGGCCTTGAGGTTTTTTCAAAGAGACTTGCTATGCTGGGATTTTTAGTCTATGCTTTTGATATGCCCGGCCATGTTCTAGATGAAGCTAATAAGAATGGAGCAGGAGATTTGAATTACGGCATGATTAGCGAATATATTTTGCATAGTGTCCAGATTTTAGCTACTATAGATGCAAAAGTTGTACTGTCTACAGAAAATGGCAAATTTCGTATTGCGATTAGCGATGCAGGCAGAAAAATCAGAAAAGTAGGTGTTGTCGGCCATAGTTTGGGTGCTGCTGGAGCAGCATTTGCTTGTTATAATTATACAGTTCAAATTGAAAAAATTGTCGAATCCCTTGGGACTGAAGAGAGTAAGACAAGACTGTCTATATTTGATCTACTCACTAACTTGAATAAAACTTCTATAATCTCAGAAAGAGAAGAGATTGAAAATGAACTAGAAAAGAGGTACAAAGATATTGAAGGCAGTTATAAAAAAATCAGATTAGAAATTTTTCAATCTTTGAAAAATAATAGGTTCAATAATGCAGGAATTGATGCGATTGTCTTAGCTTCACCTCCAACCACTCTTAAAATTCTTCCTACTCCTCTTTTAAAAACATTAAAAATGATTCCTAATCGAATTCTTAAGCCAATGACCAAAAACTTAGTTTTAGACCAAAAGGGGAAGTTAGTAGATTATCTTATTAATGTCAAAAATCCTGCTGATTATCTTGGATTGATCTGGTTTTTTTCAAAACCAAGAGGCGAACATGTAAAAATTGTCAACGCTGAAATTATGAGGAGGTTTAAAGGTCCCAAATCAGAGATAGAGAAAATAAGGGGAAATGCAATAAAAGATGAGCCCATTACTGACTTTATAAGGGCATATAAGAAGAGGGTAATTGATCCTATACCTAAACTGCTAGTTTATGGGTCTTTAGACTATTTAACTGGCGCTATGTTTGAGCGAGGAAGAAAAAAGATTGAAGATGTATATTCTTTAAGTGGAAATCTTACTACAAAGCTAATATATGGAAAAAGCCACTTTCTTAACCCAAAATGGCAAATAGATTCCCCTGATGGGTTGAAGTCAGATAAAGCTAGTAAGATTATTATTGATTTTTTAGAAACTACTTTAGCAGGAAAATATTAATAATTAAATTCCAAAAACCTTATAAACAATTTCCCGGTACTTTTTCTTTGATTTTAATAACAATCTTATATGGGGGAGATATTATGCCAGAAGAAAAAACAATACAATCTATGAGTCAAGAGAAAAGAAAGATTCAGCCGCCAAAAGAGTTTAGTGAAAAGGCTTATATTAAAAGTGATGAAGAATATAAGAAAATATATGGAGAATCTATTAAGGATCCCGAAACATTCTGGGCTGAAAAAGCAAAGGAACTGCATTGGTTCAAACCATGGGATACTGTTTTTACATGGGATAAAGAAAAGGTAAATTTCACATGGTTTGCCGGCGGCAAGACAAATGTTTCTTATAACTGCCTTGACAGGCATCTTGAGAAAAGGGGAGACCAAATAGCGATAATCTGGCAAGGTGAACCAGAAGAGGATGTCCAAAAAATAACTTACAAAGAGCTTCATAAGAAAGTATGCAGGTTTGCTAATGTTCTTAAGAAAAAAGGAGTAAAGAAAGGAGACAGGGTTTGTATGTATATGCCGATGATTCCTGAATTGGCTGTTGCTTTGCTTGCATGTACAAGAATAGGAGCGATGCACAGTGTTGTGTTTGCTGGCTTTAGTGCAGAGTCATTAAAGGACAGGATTCTTGATTCGACATGTAAAGTGCTTCTTACAGCAGATGGCGGTTTAAGGGCAGGGAAGAAGATTCCTCTAAAGAAGGTCGCGGATGAGGCACTAGAGGACTGTGATTGCATTGATGCTGTAATTGTCGCTAAGAGGGCAGGACTTGAGCATGATATGAAAGATGGAAGAGATACTTATTGGGAAGAAGAGATTAATGCAGATGATATTAATGATGAATGCGAACCAGAGCAGATGGATGCTGAAGATCCTCTATTTATATTATATACATCTGGTACAACAGGCAAGCCAAAGGGTGTTTTACATACAACCGGCGGATATTTGACATATGTAACTCAGACCTTCAAATATGTCTTTGATTATCATGAAGGAGATATCTATTGGTGTACTGCTGATATAGGGTGGGTAACAGGACACTCATATATTATATATGGCCCATTATCCAATGGGGCAACAACACTTATGTTTGAAGGTGTTCCAACATATCCTGATAATGATAGGTTCTGGCAGGTAGTTGAGAAGTATAAAGTAAATATATTTTATACAGCACCTACAGCAATCAGGGCTATAGCAAGATTTGGAACAGACCCGATCAAGAAGCATAACCTTTCAAGCCTGAAATTACTAGGCACAGTAGGAGAGCCAATAAATCCAGAGGCATGGATGTGGTATTATGATAATATCGGAAACAAGAACTGCCCGGTTGTTGATACATGGTGGCAGACAGAGACAGGTGGAATATTGATAACAACCTTGCCTGGCGCAATAACAATGAAGCCAAGTTGTGCAGGAAGGCCCTTTTTCGGAATTGAGCCGGCAGTATTAAGGGAAGATGGAAGTGAGGCAGATGCTAATGAGGGCGGTTATCTGGTAATGAAGAAACCATGGCCAGGAATGATGAGGACTGTTTATGGAGACCACCAGAGATTTATTGACACTTATTGGAGCAGATTTAAGGATATGTATGCAGCAGGAGATGGAGCCAGAATAGATGAAGATGGTGATATATGGCTGATGGGAAGAATTGATGATGTTATCAATGTATCCGGACATAGAATTGGTACTGCAGAGATTGAATCGGCGCTTGTATCTCATAAGGATGTTGCAGAATCAGCAGTTGTTCCTTTTCCCCATGAAGTAAAGGGACAGGCCCTTTATTGTTTTGTAACTCTTAACAAAGGCGTTGAAAAAACTGATGAACTTTTGGTCGAGCTTAGAAATCATGTGGGAAAAGAGATTGGAGCAATCGCTAAACCAGATAAGATCCAGTTTGCAGATGCCTTACCCAAAACAAGGTCAGGAAAGATAATGAGAAGAATCTTAAAGGCAATAGCGGAAGGCAAGGATGATGTAGGGAACACAACAACCTTAGCTGATCCCAGCGTTGTTGATCTGCTGATAAAAGACAGGAAGTAACTCCTTCCTTTTTTATCGTTGAGTCGAACCCAATACCTCTTGCTTTAGCAGGGGAATATGGAACCAACATGTAGTTCGACTCAATGATCCCAAAAATTTGCTAATCATAAGCAAATTTTTGTTATTGATTTTTATTTTCATGAGCTCAAATATCAATCCAAAAGATTCTTTATTATTAATCGTAGATATTCAGGAGAAATTTAGGCCAGTTATTTCTGGTATTGATGATATTATTTCTAATATCGCTAAATTAGTCAGGGCATTTAATCTACTGAAAATACCTATCTTAGTTACAGAACAATATCCAAAAGGACTGGGGAGCACAGTTAAGGAGATATCTCATGCTTTGGATAAGTTTGATTATGTTGAGAAGGTATGTTTCGATTGTTTTGAGAAAAAAGAGTTTGCCGATCTGATAAAGAAGAAGAATGTCAAAAATATAATAATATCCGGTATAGAGTCTCATGTTTGCATTATACAAACAGCATTAAGCGCTTTGGAAAAAGGATTTGATGTATATGCTGTTGCTGATGCTATTTCTTCAAGAAAGAAAATAGATTATGAGATTGCATTGAGAAGAATGGAAAAGGAAGGGGTTAAATTAGTAAGCACAGAAATGATAATATTTCAGATGATTGAAGATGCAAAGGATGAGAATTTTAAGGAGATTTCTAGGATTGTTAAATAGAAGAGAAATTAAAAATAAATTTATCTCCATATTGGAGATTTTAATTCTGGGTTCTTATTCTTTCTTTGTTTTTATTGTAAGAGCAACTACTGCCCCAACCAAACATGCTATTCCTGCTGGTATAAATGCCAATAGAAAAGAACCTGTCTCTGCTCTTACAAACCCACCCAGCATCGGTCCAGCTATTCCCGCAATTCCATATGCAGTGAACACAAAAGGATAGTTAGATCCGACATTCTTTGTTCCAAATAATTTGGCTGTGGCAACAGGGAATAATGCAAAGTTTCCTCCGAAATTGAATCCTATTGCAGATGCATATATTATCAGCATTATTGGTGTAACACCCAGGTTAAAGAATGTCAACATAAGTATTCCCTGTATCAGGCACATCAAAAAGATTGACATCTTAGGCCCTAAACTATCTGAAACTTTGCCCCAGACAATCCTTCCAAGACCGTTGAAGATAGCATACCATGCCATCGCTGTTCCTGCAGCAACTCCGGCTGCCTGGATTCCAAGAGTTCCTGTCAGTGTGTCAATACCGAAGAATTTTATTGTTCCTATGACCATAAGGCCAGCCAGCCCGCTGAAGATGAATATCAACCAGGTTGCCCAGAAGCTGTATTTACCCAGCATGTTTTTCCATGTAAGGTCTGAAGCTGCTTCTGGTTGTGTATTTGTTTCTTTTTTTGCTTCTGCCTTTGCGCTTTCAACCTTATAATCTTCAGGAGGATTAACCATCCAAATAGAGCCTATAAGAACCATAATTGCAAACGCGGCCCCATAGATAAAGAATACTCCCTGTACCGAAGTAAGGCCAAAAATATTGATAGTATTCAGAAGGCCGCCAAACCAACTTCCTGCAAGCTTGACCCATATTGTTGCACCAAAACCAAATCCAGCAACTGCAAGTCCTGATATCAGTCCTTTCTTATCAGGAAACCATTTCATACTTACAGCAATTGGTACAACATAAGCTAGGCCTATGCCTGCACCACCTATGATGCCTATAAAAATAAGCTGTGTTATAAATGATGAGCCAAATAAGCCGCCAAGGATATAACCAACTCCCAAGACTATTCCACCTGCTATGGCTAATGCTCTTGGCCCAACTTTTTTCATCCATATTCCTGCAAATATCATGACAAGAGCAAATGTGAAAAGGCCGGCAGAAAATATTGCCTGTGTCTGAGGTGTTGTAAAATTATATGGTGCTTCAATCAATTCTTTTGTGAAAGCTGACCAAGCGTAGATAGCTCCAAGAGCAAGCTGAATAAGTATAGCGCCAAATACGACAAACCACCTATTGATAATTTTATTTTTACCCATAATAATACCCCCAATTCTTATTATTTTTGCTATAAGTATCTTTATAAACTTTTTGCTGACATTTTCATATTATTCTCATATTTTTTCAATAATTTTAAATAGTGCACGTTTCTAGGAATATTATATTAAAAAAAGAGAGGTGTAAACTAGATGGATTTGTTATTTCTGGTCATAGCGATCACATTAGCCAGTTTACTCTTTGTTTTTGTGAAATACATTAAAGTAAAGAAGGCAGATGCTGGTACAGCTGCTATGCAGGAAATTTCCAGAGCTATTAGTGAGGGTGCAACAGCATTTTTACATAAAGAGTATATGGTTATAACGGCATTTGGATTTGTAGCTGCACTTTTGCTTATGATATTTTTGAGTATTGAGATTGCTATTGCTTTTATCTTAGGAGCATTGTTTTCTGGCTTGGCAGGAAAGATTGGAATGAAAGTTGCTACAAAAGCAAATGTCAGAACAGCCCAAGCCACAAAGAAAAATATAAATGAGGGATTGAAGATTGCTTTTTCGAGCGGGACAGTTATGGGATTAACTGTTGTAAGTCTTGGCTTGTTGGGTATTACTATTCTCTATCTAATGTTTAAGGACCCACAAATAATTTATGGTTTCGGGTTTGGTGCTTCAAGCATTGCTTTATTTGCGAGAGTTGGAGGGGGGATTTATACAAAAGCAGCGGATGTTGGAGCAGATTTGGTTGGAAAAGTAGAGAAAGGTATTCCAGAGGATGATCCCAGGAATCCTGCTGTTATTGCTGATAATGTGGGAGATAATGTTGGTGATGTGGCAGGGATGGGTGCTGATCTTTTTGAGAGTTATGTTGACAGTATAATTGCTGCTATGGTTCTCGGAGCGACTGTCTTTTCTGAGAAAGGAGTTATTTTGCCTTTGCTTTTGGCAGCCTTCGGAATAATAGCTTCTATTATAGGAACTTTATTTGTAAGGGCCAAAGAAAAGAATTTATATTGGGCATTGGATAAGGGAATATATGCAAGTGCCATAGTCATGGTTTTATTCTCTTATGTAATAATTAATTATTATATAGGGGATCTTGCTCTTTTTGATTCTGTTCTTGTAGGATTGGTTGCAGGAATAGTTATAGGTGTTTCTACAGAGTGGGCTACTTCCCC
>JAGLMD010000170.1 GCA_023140175.1 Nanobdellota archaeon
TCGATTATGAGTCGACTGCTCTAACCGCTGAGCTACAGGCCCATATAGAAGTTCCTATTAAAGATATATTAGTAATGTGCTGAATTCAAGGTTTCTTTTTTGGCTCAAAGCATTGTTTTATACCTATATATATGGTATAATATAATGATAATTATAAATATATTATGGTTTTAATCTCGGCGGCGGAAAAATCAGGCAAGAAATCGCCACTACCCCTAGATGCTTTGAAGGCTAAAGTTGGCCCAAAGAAGAGGGGTGATAAAATTGTAGAATTAGTTGAGAAGCGCTTTGGTCCAATGGCGGGTATAGGCGTGGCGTGGTTTATGGATTATATGGGCTTTGGAAAACCAGAAGACAAGGAGGAGAAAGAGAAAGTCGAAAAAAAAGATAATAAAAAGAAGTCCAAGGGTGCATTGGCAAAATTAAAAGATAGTGTATCCGGTAAGAAAAAGGAAAAAAAAGAAAAGGATGAGCTTAAAATTGAAGAAAAGGACGCTAAGAAGTCAGAAATTGATAAAAAATTAGCAGTTCAGTCAGAAAAAATGACAGTTGCAGAGGATATAGAGCTGACTAGTCAAATTGAAGCTATGACCGCAAATCAAAGGGTGATGTTTGGGATAATGCTTGCGAGAGATAAATTTAAAACAGGCGGTAAGCACTGTTGGGATTGGATGGATAAGATTTATACTAGTGTTGGCTGTGGAAGAAATGTTGTATATAGAAATGTGAAGAATTATAGAGGGCAGGACTGTCGTGTTGCTCCTCACGCAATAATTGAAAATAATAAAGTGAAAACATCAGATGGCAAATATATTAATCTGGAACCTGGTGATCATATATCCATTAATAATCGAAATAAGGCTGATATAGGAGGCGATAATCGTGGTGGAGGTAATCACAGCGTGACATTTTTAGGATGGACAGGAGAAGGCGTTGCAAAAGTAGTTGGGTACGATGCTAAAGGAAACAGATCATCAGCATATTCTGTAAATCTAAATAAACAGCCCATTGTTCATATCTCAAAACCCACAATCAAAAAACCTGTAAATCTTGCGATGCTTAATTTTCATTTAAAAAGTAAGCCTGCAACAATCAAAGGTAAAATGCCAGAACGAATAGTATAAACTATTTCCCCTCCTCAACTGTTACATTGATATTTACTTTAACTCCTTCGGCAAGCTCAAGGGTTACTTTGTGTTCACCAATAGTTTTAATAGGTTCTTTAAGTTTTACCATATCTTTTCCGATTTCAATTTTATGAGCTTTCTTCAGTGATTCAACGATATTTTTTTCTGCAATAGAACCATATAGTTTTTCACCTTTTGCTTTCATACTAAAAGATAGCTTGATGCCCTTAAGTTTTTCTGCGGTTTCTTTTGCATTTGCAATAACTTCATCAAGTTTTTTAAGTCTGTCAGCCTGAAGTTTTTCAGCTTTCTTTAATAGAGCAGGAGTAGCTGGCTGGGCTAATTTCTGAGGAAATAAAAAATTCCGAGCGTATCCTGTTTTAACTGTAATAGCATCCCATTCTTGCCCTAAGTTCGGTACTTGTTTTGTTAGAATTACTTTCATTGTATGTTTAGATTATTGATTATTAT
>JAGLMD010000171.1 GCA_023140175.1 Nanobdellota archaeon
TTTCGCTCCTTTACTGCCCCTTAGAATATAATGGGTTACCAATCTTAGTAAATATTTCCTTATCTTCAAGCACTTTTAAATCATCGGCGGCCTGCCTTTTTTTGACATTGAATAGCTTCTGATATTCTGTATTAGTTATTCTAGTTTTTACTCCAAGCAGAGAATTTAACTAATTGTACTGCTAATCCATTGGCTATTAATAACGAACCAAGCCCAATAGGCTGATAGATAACCTTCTTTTCGCTGGTAGAGAGTGTTCATACTCTTCCAATTTGAAGAATACCTGATAAATAACTAGTGAGAAACCTAGTATCTCCATTGACATACCAATTAATGTCCCTAATTCATAGCTGCTTACCCTAACAGCTGCTGGTGAAGCAAATAAAAGGCAGTATAAAAGAAGGAATTAGTCTTGGTATATTGAATTACTCATTGTCTTTTAAAGGTTCTACTTAACATTTTTAAATTTTTGCCAGCCATGCTTGTTATTAGCAGGCCACTTCATATAGAAGATAAGGGAGTTATTATGCAAATCTATGGGTTATTGTGCAAATTAGCCTTTTTTAGTGGTTGTTATGCAAAGCCGCGCCAATTCTAAGCTTTAAAAAGGGCCATTACTCGAAAAAGAACTTTTCCAAGTCCTTGTATTATTAGATATGTATAGGGGGGGTTGTGAAAAATATATCTATCTATGTGAATCTTATCAACTAACTTTCTCATTCTTCTATAATCACTTTCGCTTCCGCAATAACTTCTTTTGCTGATTCGAAAAGCTTTTTGTAGAGATTGTCTTTGATAGCAAGCTCTGTTCCGTACTGGAATTGTTCTCTTACTTCAGTGCTTGTTTTTTCTTCGCTTTTAACATCAATAGATGAAATCTTAGCCAATAATTCTTTTTTAAAAGCTATTTTATTGTCTTCTATCAGGCTGTAGATCAATGCAAATGTGCATTCCTGATTTTGTGATTTCATAGAAATCGAAGATTTCTAGGACACAAAAAATCTTCGATTTTTTCGTGCATAGCCAAACTTTACAGCTATTGCAAGCAAACAATGATACATTGCATAGAATACTGTGCTAGTGCTTATATCCGAAAAATTTCCTTTTTTCAAATGCGCTGTAGCTTTAAGATAATGTTCGGCTTTTGCAATAAATTCCCTTGCTTTCTCCTGGCCTGGCTTTACCTTGACTAAGCCTCGATGTTTTCCAGATCTTTCTAATTCCCTTTCTGCTTTTCTCAAGCACCAATCAACTTTATTTTTTGCATGGCTCATTTTTCAAGCAGCTTTATTATTAAATCCTCGCCAAAAACAACCGTTCCTTTTATAGCATTTAGCAAAGGTTTATCTCCTTTCTTAACATTTCTTTTAATATCCCCTTTTGTCTGGTACATGGGATGCAATCTTTTCATATTTATTAAATTAATGTCTTTTACCTCGTTTTTCAGCTTAGAATACCTTTTTTTGTCTGTAATCAATAAAACATCTATATCATTAGCTTGTTTCTGGCTCCTCAGTACAGAGCCGAATAAAATAGCGGCATCTGCACTCTTAATCTTTTTAATTTCTGAGATCCAGACTTTAACATATGGCTGAGATTGCTCAGCTTCTCTTTTTAATAAAAATTTTGCATATTGCCTTGCATAATCGCTGCTAAAGTTTAGTTTGTAAAATTTTGCTTTTCCAAGTTCTTTGGAAACCAATATGTTTTCTTTTTCAAGCCTTTTAGCTATCTTTAAGGCGCCCATAGAACTGATGCCCATATGCTTTGCTATGCTATTGGCATTGTACTCTAATTCAGGGCTTTTTAGGGTGCTTAATACGAAAACCATCTCATTTTCTGTTATGTCTTTCATATAAACTCACAGTTTAATTGTATAAACTGGTAGTTTATATATTTTTTGGTTTGTTTTTGAAAATTATTTAGTGAACTCATAATATTTCTCGAATATCTGAATTCACACTATTGTAAAAAATTAAGCCGCCTCTTTTCAAAAAAATTCATTTCTTTCTCTTAGGCTTGTTTTCCAAAACCTTCTGCATGCAGCTTAAAGGCTTTAGATCAGTTATCACTGTTTTATGTATCAGCCGCCTGCCATCTGCTGAAGTTGTGCTGCTGTCCCGATTACTGGCTGTTTGTTCAGCTGCCCTATTTTTGTTTTGCTTAGCTCCATTTTATTCATCCTCCAGATTGTGTTTTCTTATGTTCTCCTGCATCTTATCTTCTTCATGTTGGTTTAGCTCTTTGTCATTCTAGGCTGCTAATTCTTTAACCATTTCAATAGCCTTTAATTCACCCGCATATGTGAGCTGCATTGCAGTTTTAGGTTTTTTACTAAAGTAAGTATTATAGTCTTTATTCGAGTCTAGTAAATCCAAACGATCATTAGAAATATGGCTGTCTCTTAGTAATTTTCCCCCGCTAAATGAATTAGCATGATATACTCTTTTTAATATAACTCCCAGCATCATTAATGATTTTATCTGAATTATCTTGCGTGTTTTTTCTGTAGGTTTTTTTAGTAAACGAAGATTATCGGTTTGAAAATCAAAAGTAATTTTTAGTTTTTCTTCTTCTAAATCATTTTCTCTGGAAAACTCAGTTATATTCTGCATTAATTTATTTTCTTCTATGGAAATTGGGGGGAGCAATTCTCTTTTTATACGGGGTTTAATATCTAATTTGAAATCCTTTGTATTGTTTATTATGTCATTTAGTATCATTATCCCTTTTTGGAAACCAAGATTAGTCAGCCTATAAGTATTATTTGTACTTCCAATTGCCCCCCGCCTATGAATAACATAGTTGGGAAACTTTTTTAGATTTGTACTTAAGGGGGTTAATCTATCAACGCCGGAGTTTTCTAAAATTCTTCTAAGTTCAGAAGAATTTATTTCATCTAAACCAAAATAAATTTTGTTAGCGGTTAAACTAAGCAAAGTAGATTTAATATGGGTTTCTATTGCTCCATCGCCCCTAAATCCTCTAATTAATATTATAGTATGTTTGTCTATACTAAAAATGGAATCTAATTCATCTTTATCAAGCCCGCATTTTCTAATAATCTCATTAAAGATTTCTTCATTAAATTCTTTTACTTTAAGCTGGTTTTTATCAAGATTAGGTTTTTTTGTAATTTTATTTTTTTTATACATTTTCGGTTTAATATGGGGGGCTTTTTCTAGAATTGCATCGTTATTTGCTAGATATATGCTGCTTAAATGATCTAAGGTCTTTTCAATCTCATAATATTTAATTGTGTAAGACCCCTCATTTTTACTAACTATATTCTTGTTTACAAGTTCCCCTAACTGGCCGGATAAGGTAGTTTGTGCCGCATTAATGCCTTCACTTATGTTTCTAGAAGTGATCTGCAGGTCTAAATTAAGGTTCAATTCTTTAGAAAAATAAATTCCAATCAGATACAATATTACTCTTTCAACTACTCTAAAAGGAAAATTATGTGAAATTAAAATCTTGCCAGTTTTACTTCCTATTTGAATAAATGGTTTCGATTTGATTACTAATCTTTTTAGGTCATCAATAGTATGACCTTCATCCACTAAGAGGTCTCTTAATATATCAAGTTTTTTTTCATTTATATTATTTTCTACCATTTCATTTATAATGATTACTTCTTATTTATAAATCTTTCTATTTTATATATAATAATTGTAGTAATAGTGGTAGTAGTAAAAAGGTACTATAATAAATGGGTGATAATTATATATGTAATAATATATCTAACTCGTATTAGTAATAATGATAATATAAGTAAATTATACTGGAAAATACTCTTATATGTATTTTTTGAAACAAAAGATTTAAATACTAATACCATTATTAGAATAACTATATGGATACAAACTTAATTATGAATTATATTTATAGTAGTAAAGATAGGATAATTCATCGTTCAAAAATAGAATCAATTTTAACCAATTTTTCGGTTATTCCGGATATTAATAAAGTTTTACTTTATTTGAGAAGGTCAAATAGGATTAAATACCTATTCAAAGGTTATTATTACATATTGAACAGCGATGAATTAGCTAATAAATACTATGAATACTCAATAAATGAGATGGTTTTTGTTATCTTAAATAAACTTAATGTGAAATGGTATATTGGATTACAAAGTTCTTTAGAATATAATAAACTTGTTTGGCAGGCCCATAATGTTTTGATTATATTGAATAATCAATTTTCAAAAGAAATCACTATTGATGGGAATAAGATCAGGTTTAGAAAAATGAAAGAGAACTATATGTTTGGATTTAAAACTAAAAAAACTAATAACAGGATTATATTTCATTATTCAGGCGTTGAAAAAACAATAGTTGATTTTGCCTATTTTAGGGTAAAAAGACCTGCTGAATTATTTCAGCAGTATGATGATATCAAAGTAAAAGAGTATCTTATGAATTATTCTAAATTGATAAAAAAAAGAGTTGTGTATGATGAATAATAAAAATATCAAAAAGTACATTCAGTATCTTAATAAAGAAATAAAACTAAATGTTGCAGATAATTTATTAGAAAAGGATTATTTTCTTTCACTCTTCTTATCTAACATGCAAAAGCTTAAGGATAATGGAAAGATAAAAGAAATGAATAACCTTGTGTTTAAGGGAGGGACATTACTAACAAAGAATTTTCTAAACTATCACAGGATAAGTGAAGACCTGGACTTTACCCATATATCGTGTAATGAGATTGGACAATGCCCCGGGAGCCGCAGGGAAAGGAAAATTAAGAATATCGTTAAAGAAGTAATTGATGAAGTCAAATTAGTCTCTGATTTATCTAAATTCGATTTTGAAATTGATAGGACCAATTCCAGATTTATATTAATGAGGAATTCACGTTCAGTGTATATATTAAAAATCTATTATAAGTCTGTTTTCGGGTATGATAGTTCATTTATTAAATTGGAAATAAATTTTATTGATGAATTACAAAAAAAGCCGGGTGAATTAAAGATAAACAATATCATAGATTTTTATGAGGTTGATAAGAAATATTTACAATCTATTGGTTATGATCTAATCAATGCTAAGGTACTTTCATATCCCATTGAAGAGATAATTTTAGAAAAATTTAGGGCATTATTGACCAGGCCGGAATTTAAAGAACGAGATTTATTTGATTTATTCTTGATAAATAAGGATAATTTAAATGTATTCGGCGCAGATATAGAAAATATTGTAAAGAAAATTAAAAGAGGTATGAGTATCGTTCCTCAGGCCAAAGATAACTTAAAAGAAAATTTAAAGAAATTAAAAGAAGATAATTTTTTTGTTTCTTCAGACGATGTAGATTCATTGACTCTGGTAAAATATGATAAAAAGGCTTACGAACAGTTCAGGGAGAGGATTAAAGAATTTAGTATATCTATTTTAGAAAAATTTAACCTATGATTATCCTGGATATTATCATGTTTTCTTAAGTGTGCTTCCTTCTAAATTAAATTTCTCGGCGAAATCGGGGCTATAATTTCTTAATGCCTGTTTCATTAGTCAAGTATTCATATGCCCCATCATAGAACTTTTTAAGTCTTGTTTCATTTCCGCTTCTTACTGCCTTTTTTCAGATTCTCTATCTTCTTATATAATGCCC
>JAGLMD010000172.1 GCA_023140175.1 Nanobdellota archaeon
AGCCTTTTCGAAAGCCTCGGGAAAGGGTGCGGCATAAAGCCGCACGAATAAATACAATGAATTGAAATTAATATAAAAATGATGGGTGCTAAACCAGTTATTGGAATTATCGGCGGAACAGGATTAATGGGCCAATGGTTTAAGAGATTTTTTGAGAACCATGGATATAAAGTATTAATTGCAAGCAGGAGAACCGAATTAAGTATTGAAGAATGCACTAAGAAGAGTGATGTTGTAATTGTTTCGGTGCCTATTGGAATCACAGTTGATGTAATAAAGAAAGTAGGCCCATTAGTTAAGAAGGGCGGCCTGCTTATGGATCTTACTTCCATGAAGAAAGAGCAGGTAAAGGCAATGCTTGGAAATTCTGGGTGTGAAGTGATAGGAACACATCCAGTTTTTGGGCCGGGAGTTGAAAGCTTGTTAAATCAGACTATTGTTTTATGTCCTGCAAGAGGAGAGAAATGGCTGGATTGGCTGAAAAAAGAATTTTTGAAAGGCGGCGCAAAACTAAAAATAGCTTCACCTGACGAGCATGATAAGATGATGTCTGTGATACAGGGGGTAATGCATTTTAGTTCTATAACAATAAGCCATGTGCTGAAGGAGCTTGATATTGATATTATGGAAAGCCAGGAGTATAGCAGCCCAATTTATAGATTAAGGATGGATATGGTTGGAAGAATTTTGAATCAGGATCCTAGGCTATATTCCGAAATAGAGATAAATAACCCGGAAACACCAAAAACATTAAATGTATATCTTAAAACATGTGAAAGGCTATATGATATAATAAAGGAGAAAGATACTAAAGCATTTATAGATTATTTCAAAGAAGCAGCTGATTATCTGGGTGACTTTAAGGAGGAGGCTGAGAAATATAGTGATTATTTGATAGGTAAAATTGTACATAAGAAAAAAAAGAAAGGAGAGGTAATAATATAGGATGAAAATTGCAACTTTAGGGCCGGAAGGCACATTTAGCCATCAAGCAGTCTTGAAGTATGATAAAAAAGCAGAGATAGTATTTAAGGATACAATCTGGGATGTTTTTGATAGTGTTATGAAGGGAGAAGTAGATAAGGGCATAGTTCCTATAGAGAATTCAGTTTCGGGAACAGTAGGACTTACTTTGGATGCATTGATGGACTTTGAACTTAAGATCTGCGCTGAATTAATAATCCCAATAAAACATAATCTTGCTGGCAGAGGCAAAATAAAGGATATAAAATATGTTTATTCAAATCTTCAAACTTTTGCACAATGTGAGAAATTTATAAGAAACAGGATGAATAAGGTTGAGATTATACCTGCAGTAAGCAATGCGAAATCTGCAGAAAGACTCTCGAAGAACAAAGGGGAAGAGTATGCTGCCATAGTTCCGGGCCTGGCTATGAAAAAATATGGCTTGACGTGCATAGCTAAGGATATCCAGGACAGCAAATTTAATGCAACAAGATTTATTGTCTTGAATGAGAAATCTACAAAAAGGAAAGGCAATGATAGAACCAGTATAGCAATTTATCCCCATATGGATAAGCCCGGATTGCTTTATACATTAATAGGGGAGTTTGCCAGCAGAAAAATAAACCTTACGAAAATAGAATCAAGGCCATCTAAAGGCAGATTAGGGGATTATATATTTTTTATTGATGTGCAGGGCCATAAGGATGATAAGGAAGTCAAAGAAGCATTCAGTTCAATAGAGTCTAATTTTTTCCTGAAGGTCTTAGGCAGTTATAATAGGGAGTATTAGGATGGAAGTAGAAAAGATAGCAAAGAATTTGCATCCGTTAGAGAGGAAAGTTGTACCATATCTAGATAAGATTACAGATTTTAATGCTTTGGTTGAAGAGACAGGTATGAAAGATGTTGAGGTTATGAGGGCTTTACAGTGGCTTTCAAATAAAAATATTATCAGAATAAATGTAGATGTGAAAGAATATATTGAGCTTGGGAAAAACGGCAGGAAGTATAAGAAGGAAGGATTGCCAGAGAGGCGTTTTCTGGATGCTATAAAAGACAAAGAGCAGGCAGTTTCCATATTGATGTCTAATTTGGATTTTGATAGAAATGAGCTTAATATTTGCATAGGGATGTTAAAATCAAAAGCAGCGATTGATATCATAAGGGGAAAGGAACTTATAGTTAAGATAACAGAACAAGGAAAAAAATTGCTTTCTAAGGAAACACTGGAAGAAGAATTCTTGAAAAAAGGCTTCCCCATTGATTTGAATCAACTCCATCCAGAGGAGAAATTTGCTTTTGATAATCTCAGCAGAAGAAAAGATATTGTTCTAGTGAATAAATTGAAGATAAAACACATAGAACTAACTGATCTGGGGAAGAAACTGGTAAATGTAAAACTGACACAATATTCAGTTGTTGATAAGCTTTCTTCATCAATGCTAAAGGATGGCACATGGAAGGATAAAGATTTTAGGGGATATGATGTAAGTATAAATGTTCCTAAAGTATATGGGGGCAAGAGGCACTTTGTAAATCAGGCTGTAGATTATATCAAAAGAATATGGCTTGATATGGGATTTAAGGAGATGACCGGCAATTTAGTACAAACAGGTTTTTGGGATTTAGACAGTTTATTTGTGCCGCAAGACCATCCTGCCAGACAGATGCAGGATACTTTCTATATTAAAGACCCGGCACATGGAAAGATTCCTAATCTATGGAAGAAGATTAAAGAAGTTCATGAAACTGGTGCAGATACAGGTTCAAGGGGCTGGGGCGGCAAATGGTCAGAGGATGTTGCTAAAGAAAATTTACTTAGAACACACACCACTGTTTTAAGTGCACAGACAATTGCAAAGCTGAAGGAATCTGATCTTCCTGCGAAGTTTTTTTCTGTTGGGAAAGTATTTAGAAATGAATCTCTTGATTATAAACATCTTTTTGAGTTTTATCAAGTGGAGGGCATAGTTATTGATCCTAATGCTAACTTTAAGCACCTGAAAGGATACCTTAGGGAATTTTTTACGAAGATGGGATTTTTAGATGTAAGAATAAGACCAGCACATTTCCCATATACAGAGCCATCTGCTGAAGTAGAAGTGTTACATCCTACCCATAAGGAATGGATTGAGTTGGGCGGGAGCGGAATATTTAGGCCGGAGGTTACAAAACCACTTATTGGTTCTGAAGTACCCGTATTAGCCTGGGGTTTAGGTATGGGCAGGATTATATCAGAATATTGGAAGATAAATGATATTCGGGAATTATACAAAAATGACCTAAAACAGATTAGGGAAATGAAATATTGGATTAGGTAAAATTGATAAAAATGGAAAAGATAATTGAAGCTTTTAAGTCACGGAACATAAACTGTTATTTTGTGGATGATGAAGAAGAGGCAGTTAGTAAGATACTTGAACTTATACCAAAATCTTCGAAAGTAAGTTTTGGAGGAAGCATAACTTTAGAAGAGATAGGAATATTAAATATATTAAAAGATAGAGCCGATATTAATCTTCTTGACAGGACCTCTTTGAAAGATCCCAAAGATATAACTAAACTATGTAGGGAATCATTCTCATGTGATGTATATCTTTCTGGTACTAATGCTATCACAAAATCAGGCCAGATTGTTAATGTAGACGGGAAAGGAAATAGGGTGGCTGCAATAACCTTTGGCCCGGATAAAGTCATAATTGTTGTCGGAAGAAATAAGATTACTGATAATTTAGATGATGCATTGGAAAGGATAAAAAAGGTTTGTTGTGTAAAAAACATAAAAAGACTAGAAAGTTTAGGCAAAAAAGGCTGGACGGTTGATAATATGTGGTGTACAGTCTCAATAATTGAAAGACAGAAAGAAAAAGATAGGATTCATATAATTATAGTTAATAAGGAGTTGGGATTTTAGATGCCATCAGTTCAATTAAACAGAAAGGTTTTTGAGAAGTATGTCGGAAAGAAATTACCAGATGACAATCTTAAGGAAAGGATAAGCTATCTGGGAACTGATCTGGAAAGTTTGGATAATGATACAATAAATGTCGAGATATTTCCAAACAGGCCGGATATGCTTTCTGAACAAGGGTTTGCAAGAGCATTTTCCTCTTTTATTGGTATGAAGACTGGTTTGAGGAATCATGAGATCAAGAAATCTTCCCATAAAGTTATTGTTGAGGAATCTGTAAAAAAAGTAAGGCCTTATACGGCTTGCGCCATAGTCAAGGGCCTTAAGTTTGATGATGAGAAAATAAAAGAGACTATCCAGATTCAAGAGAAGCTGCATATCACTTATGGAAGGAACAGGAAAAAAGTAGCTATTGGTATATATCCTTTTGAAAAGATAAAGACTCCCATCAGGTTTGTAGCTTTAAAGCCTGCTGAGATTAAGTTTAGGCCATTGGAGTTTCTCAGGGAGATAAATGGTTTGCAGATACTTTCCCAGCATCCTGCCGGCAGGGAATATGGGCATCTGTTGGAAGGTATGGACATGTTTCCAATATTTATTGATGCCAATGACAAGATTTTATCTATGCCGCCTATCATAAATTCACATGACGTCGGAAAGATAACTGAAGAAACAAGGGATGTTTTTATAGAGTGTTCTGGTTTTGACTATGGCGTTTTGGCGAAATGCCTTAATATGATTGTAACAGCATTGGCAGATATGGGAGGAGAGATACACTCGATGGAGATCGATTTCTATGGAAAAAAGGTAATTTCTCCTAATCTAAAGCCTACTGAAATGAAAATTGACATAATATATATCAACAAAAGACTTGGGTTGGAGCTAAAGGAAAAAGATGTAAAGGAATTATTGGAGAGGATGGGTTATGGATATTCTAAGGGAAAGGCCCTGATTCCTGCTTATAGGTCTGATATCCTGCATCATATTGATCTGGTTGAGGATATTGCTATAGCATATGGCTATGAAAATATACCTGAAGAAATCCCTGAAGTAGCTACGGTCGGAGAAGAGAGCAAATTCAGTGTATTCAAAAGAAAGGTATCTGAGATTTTAGTGGGCTTGGGCCTGATAGAATGCAAGACATACCATATAACAAACAAAGCATTCCAGAATACGATGATGAACTGTAATATTGATGTTATTGAGCTGGCGAATGCCCTGAATCTGGAATATTCTGTATTGAATGCCTGGCTGGTTCCACTTCTTTTTGAGATATTAAGGGGCAATAAACATCATGAATATCCACAGAATATTTTCGCTATTGGCAGTGTTTTCAAGAAAAATGAAAAAGAAGAAACAGGAATACAGGAGCAGGAGAGGCTTGCCTGCCTGTTATGCTCTGATCAAGTTGATTATACCAGGATGAGACAGGTGATAGATTATCTGTTAAGGATGCTTGATGTCGAATATAAGATTGATGCTGTTGATCATAGCAGTTTTATAGATGGAAGGGTTGGCAGGGTGATTGTAAAAGGGAAGAAGGTTGCATACATTGGCGAAATCTCGCCCAAGGTTCTTGAGAATTGGGAGCTTGATATGCCTGTTGCTGCATTTGAGTTGAATCTTAGCGAATTATTTAGTGTGATGGATTAGGGAGATTATAATTATTCCCACATGCTATGGATATTAAAATGGATATGCGAAAACCAATGACACAGCCGGAGAAGAGATGGTTTAAGGAGCTTGTTATCAGGGAATATAAACTGAAAAATGAACAGAATAATTCAAGAAATAAAACACTTAATTCATTCCTTAGAAGATTAAGAAGTATAATACCTTTGAATATCGGGTTAGGTATTTTAGCCAGTATAATACTAGTAAACTTTGTTGGGTGGGCATATTTTATACAGTTAATGCTGTCCGGGATAATCTGGATTACTCTGATTTCTACAGTTGTAAGTGCGGTTGTTGGTAAGAAATAATTAAGAATATG
>JAGLMD010000173.1 GCA_023140175.1 Nanobdellota archaeon
TGACATAATTATGGTTTAGAACAATATTCTACTCAGACAAAACATTTATATACATGAAATATATACTTATATATGTGATGTAACATGGTACAAGCTGTAATAAATATTGAGGAAAATACCAATAGGGTATTGAATATTGTAAAAGCTAAATTTGGCCTTAAAGATAAGTCTCAGGCCATTAGTATAGTAGTAAATGAATATGAACAGAGTTTTCTTGAGCCTGAATTAAGGCCGGAATATAAAAACAAACTAGCTAAAATTATGAAAAGCAAGCATCTCTCTAGAACAGCATTTGAAAAAGAGGTTCAATAAATGTATGAAGATGTCTATAGTGAAGAAATAACTAAGAAGCTATCCAAACTCAATAAAAAAGATCCGAAGCAGTATAAAATTGTCCGTAAAAAGATAGACCAAATTCTTGCAAATCCAAATCATAGATACAAAGATCTTCATTATACTATGAAAGGCATAAAGAGAGTCCATATAGGACATTTTGTTTTGGTTTTTGTGATAGATCATATCAAGAAGATAGTTTCTTTTGAAGATTACGACCATCATGATATCATTTACAGATAACAAAATTAGTTAATTTGTAGAGGAGTTTATGCCTTAAGTAAAGGAAATAACTATATTGGAATGAATCGAGTATTAAGAGATGGCTGGGCGGGATTATGTGATATCCTTGATTTTACAACTCATCCTCCTGAGGCACGTATTTACAAAGGAAGATTAAAAATTAGGCCAGAAGAATATGGCATACCAAATAAAGAGATTATAAGATTGCCACGTGCTCAAATAATTTTTACACCAATGGGTGGTCAATCAAAGAAATAAAAAAATTAAAAATTAATAGCCAGTCTTACTCCAACATTATCTTTTCCCACATAACCCTGAAGCCAATATTTATGGTCATTAGTTAATTCTACTCTTGCATTTGCTCTGAATTCTAGATCCTTATCTTTTTCTGCTATTACAGATCCTCCAATCCTTAATCTATCGTTGAGTCCATAACCTAAAGTTGCTGAAGCAGACCCTCCTGTTTCAAGGCTCCTAAGATGGATTGGTAAATTGCCTTCTATATCAAATGTCCAGGACCCTCTTATGTGTGTAAAATACATTTGAGGATTTAGCACATCATACTCTCCTTTATCATCTTTAAATAAACCAAGTGCTCCTATAATGTTTCCGTACTTACTCTCAATAAGATAACCTAAATTAATTCCCTTATTCTCTAATTCTCCATCTTCTGAAATACTGTATGGCGCAGCTAAAAGAAGGTCTGGCAGAGAATTGTCTAAGTTTTTTGTGAATAATTTAGGTATAACCATTCCGCTGGTTTTTCCATTTGAATGACTTGCATATGTATCAATCTGAACAGCTTTTGGTCCCCTGCAGCCATTATAAAAATCTTGAGCCATAGCTGAAGCAGATAAGGTTACTCCTGCAAGCATTCCTGCGATATATATCATTGCTTTTTTCATTTTATTACCTCCTAATTGTTATTAATTAGTAGTACTAGTAAACTATATAAATATTAGTGGTGGTATTTACCACCAAAATAACAAAGATTTATATATGAAAAATGATTATCATATATTATGTATGAAGAATTATTAAGGGAAATTGGATTAAGCCCAAATGAATCAAGAGTATATGAAGCCTTACTTCAAATAGTGGAATCTTCTGTTCAGGCAATTTCACTAAAATCAAAAGTGCATAGGAGAAATGTTTACGATTCTCTTAGTAAATTAATTGAAAAAGGCCTTGTTTCAGAAGTTTTTGTAAAGGGGGAGAAAAACTTCAAGGCAATAAATCCTACAAGATTACTTGAATTGTTAAAAGAAAAACAAGAAAGACTAAATAAAGCACTTCCAGATATGCAAGAAAGATTTACAAGTCATGAAGAAAAAGAAGA
>JAGLMD010000174.1 GCA_023140175.1 Nanobdellota archaeon
CCTAAATTCGGGAGTCCGAACTTCGCTTAAAACTGATGATGAACGTATAGAATTTGCTTCTTCTTTATCGTCGGTAAACGCTATTTCGCATAACCTTACTCGACTATATTTTGAGCAAATTAACATTTTCTGCACGCTAATTTGCTTATTTCTATATATAATATGGAATGATATATAAAACTTTTCAAAGTTTTACGAAATTGATTTGCTTTTAATTTTCCAAATGTTACCGGATTCGGTACCTTTTTTGTTACCGAAAAAGTAGCCTTTTTTGAGCACTAAATTTTATCCTAACTGTATTTATTAAATCATGACTTTAGGTATAGTATGAAGAAAGAAAAAGTCTTGATTGTTAGGATAACTGAAGAACAGGAGAAAATATTAGAAGCTAAAGCAAGCAGTGCCGGCTTCATAAAGAAATCTGATTATGTTAGATATGTTTTATTTATGCCCATAAATGTTAATGAGATGATTAAGCAAATATACAATAAGGTGGTTAAGGATGGTCACTGAATTTGAAGAAAATAGGGGGGAGAGGAGAAGCTTTTACTGCCCTAATAAATTATGGAATGAGATGATTAATGCTACTAAAGATTGTTATTCAGTTAGTACGTTTATTCAGATAGCGATAAAGAAAAAACTTAATGAGAAAGAGTAATATCAATAAATTTTATATAAATCAGGTAATTCTCTAAATTATGGTAAATTTATTTTCAGAAATCGATATGTACCGATATCTAGAAGCAAAAAAAGATAAAATAGTCGAGCACATAAATCAAGTGCCCAAGAATGAGATATTGGGTTCTGATGAAAAAAAATACTGCAATTACTTACTTGTTAAATTTAGGATTGGGCCTTTATCTATAGATCGATCTAAGATTCATGCAGATGAACCTGAAGATATAACCCTTCGTTCTAATAATCCTAGATATGACTCATTCTTTAAGGGATTATCAGTAAAACCAATAAAGGGCACAAGGATAACTATCTATATACCGTTCGGTGGCGATAGTGAATTAATAAAAGTACAACCATCAAGTCATATTATATGGTCTAAAGTCGCAAATGTGCATTCCAATGAAATTGTACTTTCCTATGAATACGACCCCCATACTAATTTAGCAACAACTAAACAGCTAATTGAAAAGGAGATGAGGTATATTGAAGATAATATTAATAATCAAAAAAATCAAATTTATTTTTTCAATAATAGTTTGATTGAATTTATTACATCCGCACTTAATAAACGAAAAGCAAAAATCCAAAAAGATGATATGTTTCTAACTTCTTTAAAAATTCCAATAAAAAGAAAAGAAAATAGTATAAAATTTAAACCAGAAAAAGTTAAGATAAAGTTAGCAGTCAAAAAACCCAAAATTAATAATCCAAAACCCGAATTCGAACTTGAGTACACCCATTATCAATACATAGTAAAAATAATTAATGATATGGGTGAGTTTCTCGAAAAAGCCTCAAAGGCCATAAGGCAGCTTAAAGAAGAAGATTTGAGAGACTTATTTCTTGCTATGTTAAATAGTCATTATGAGAACCAAGCAAGTGGTGAAACTTTCAATAAATCTGGAAAAACCGATATAATCATAAAAAAAGATGGGAAAAATCTTTTTATTGCAGAATGTAAGATATGGCGAGGAGATAAACTATTTATGGATGGAATAGATCAATTGTTGAATTACCTAACTTGGAGAGACACCAAGACTTCATTAATTATATTCAATAAAAATGGTAATTTCACAAAAATAGTAACGAAGGCAAAACAATTAATCAAAAGTCATCCTAATTTTGATGGTGATGTGCAATATCATGGTGAATCTTGCTTCGAGTACAAATTTAAGCAAAAAAATGATCCTGAGAGGAACATTTTTTTAACTTTACATCTATTTGGATTATCTGAAAATGACTGAAGAATCAAATCCGTACGTAAGTAAATTGAAAAGAGAACTTGAATATGAGATATTTAGGACTCTTCCACTGAATGCGCAGGAAAGGGTATTAAATAATCTGGATTCTGCTATTTCACATGTACGCGTATTCAAAAAAGATATGGATAAAAATAATTTTGTTTCGCTTATGGACTCCTTGGAAGGAAAAAGAAAAGAGCTTAGAGTACTTTATAAGATTAGTTCTCAGACTAGATTAAAAAGATTTGATTAATCGTATCTTTAGATGAAATTCCCCACTTATCTCTCTATATCTTCTCCTAATCGTAACTTCCATCAAAGCCATTTCATTTGCTATATCTCTCTGGCTTATTTTTTCTTTGCAAAGCTTTGCAGCTATGTAGATTACAGCTGCAACTATTGATTTAGGATTCTTGCCTGAATATATTGGCAAAGGCTTAACTTTATTCAATAATACCATTGCTCTATTCAAACAGGTCTGGCTTAATCCCAGCCTATTGATAAATCTAGGCAGCATATCTACAGGATCATAATTATTCAGCTTTAAGCCTAGCTCTTTCTTTAACAGCTTATATGCTTTCAACATATGCTTCTTATCTACATCTGAATATTCTATTATCTCATAAGGAGTTTTAGGAATCTCATTCTGGATGCATGAGGCATAGACACAAGCAAACAATATGCTATAATTGTCTCTGCCTACACATAAGTCCTTATCTACTGCATGCTTATAAATATTGTAAGACTGCTCTTTGATATACATTGGAAGGCTTAATTTTGATTCTAGCCATTTTAGTTTCTTTCTTGCCCTATGCAGATTCTTTTCCTTGCTTGAGAAAATCCAATGGCCTTTGAAGACTTTACCATCTACTAATTGAGGTTTGGTTGAGGAAGTGCCTTCTCTATAATGGCTATGGTCTACTAGTAAATCTTCTACTACAAGGCCACAGTCTTTACAGTGGCATTCTCCATTCTGGAAGTTTAGCCTAATGCTTCCGCACTCATGGCAATTAGCGGGTTGCATTTTCTTCATTCTCCATTAAAGATTCTTTTGTGAAATAAAATAATATCGGAATTACCCCTTCATTTAGCAATTCCTCAGTTCTTTGCATGAGTTTTTTCTTGCTTAAGCATAGCTCCATATTATAGAGCACTCTGGCTTGGGTCTTTTCCAAAGGCTCAAATATATCTCTAATAGGCTTCTTTAAGTCAATTCTTCTCCTGTTATCATTCCAGAATATTCTGCCTTTTACTGATAAAACAGATTCCAGCACGTTAATCTTATTTCTTAACATAAAAGAATAAACTGCAAAATTGATATTTAAGCATTGCTTAGAATTTAGGTAATATTTTACCCAAAAAATAAGATATTAGAAAGAATAGGTAATTTATTACCCATTATCTTTGCAGAATCTCATCTGATATCTAATCAGCTCATCTAACAGCCGATATACCTTAGCAGCATCCTTCTGGTCAACATAGATACTGAGCTCTGAGCCGTAAGAAGATATGTCATAGATATTTATATGGCTAAGGGATATCTGCCCCATTATCAGGAAATATATTCCAGGGGTGTGCTTGACACTTGGCTGAAGATATATAGTAAGGGATGATATCTCTTCTTTGACTGATACTATGTCCTCTTTTTCAATCAGCCTGCTTAGCTTATCTATGTCTTTGTGCCTTCCTATTAAGAGGATAGAATTTGCATTATTGGATATCTTTATGCAGCTTTCATTGCCTTTGAACGATTCGGCTACTATCTTAAGAATATCTTCAATATCTGCTTTCCTGCTTATCTCGAGGAAAGATACATTGCTTTTCACATCAATATAAGAATCCTTGAATGCAGTATAGGCATTCTTAATGTTCATCAAAGGAACTTTTTCGCTTCTGTATTTTCTTATGGCATTTCTTACATCATCAAAATTGCCCCTGAATTCTTTTTCTTCTTCAATGATATGCCTTGTGAGAACTCTGCTTGTTATTAATCTTCTTTGCAAGCCAACTTGTATTGTAGGGTCGCCTTCAATATACTTACTAACATAGAGGTTAACTTGCTGGCTCATGCTAATATTCGGATTAATATACGCATATATAAATGTTTCTACTTATAAGTGGCTAATCTTTTACCCAAATTGCCTGTTTTTCTTTGATTCTGGGTAAGATTCTACCCAAAATTTGGGCTAGATTAATATATCATAAAATGATCTTATAGGTTAAGGGGTGTTGGGGGTTAAAATGGCAAGTAACTATAATCTGACAGCAATGCTGAAAACACCAGAGAAAGATAGTTTGGATGCTGTTAAAGAAGAGCCTTTGCTGTTAAAGGCTGCTAAGCTGTATCTAAGGTCAGCAGGCATAGAAATACCTTATGCAGAGCTTGAGATGAGGGATGATGCTGTAATACTGCATGGCGCTCCTAACTGCGATAATATTTTAGTTTGCGCCAGGGGAGAGAAGGGGATACAAAGTTTCCTTTAAGGCTGTGAGATGCATGCATAAGCTGGCTGTATTTTCAACAGGTGATGACAAGCTTGTCAGGTCAATTCTTGACTGCGATAATAAAAAAGTGAAGATAAAGGTTATTGTAACAAACCTGCCATGCTCTTCTTTAGCTGAAACAGCTGAAGATTATGATATAGATCTAAAATGCTTTGACCAGAGGAGATATGAGAGCAGGATAGCGCATGAAAAGGATATAATAAGATTTCTTAAGAAGGAGAAGATTGACAGGATAATATTCGCGCATTATATGAGATTAGTTACAAAATACTTTGTGGATAGGTATAAAGATAAGATAATAAATGTGCATCCCTCGCTTTTGCCTGATTTTAAGGGTGCAAATGGCTATAAAGATGCTTTTGATGCTGGTGTAAGTGAAAGCGGCTGCACGATACATTATGTGGATGAAGGCCTTGATACAGGCGAGATTATCCTTCAGAAGGCTGTCAGAAGGCTTGATAATGATAGTTTTGATACGTTTAAGGATAAAATACATGCTATAGAATGCACTGCAATACAGGCTGTTGTTGAGGGAATGTGATTATAAGAATCACAAAATTTATTAATCTCTTTTTGTATTTTATCATAATAATGAATATATTAAAAAAAAGATGGATTTGGATAATAATTTTTCTTGTTGTGGCTATATCCTTTTTCTTTTTTGCTAATTGTAAGTATTTTTTTATAGACAAGATTTGTGATATAAAACCTGGTTGTATGTCAGTTTATATTGGTCCTGCTTCCAGGGGAGGAATTCATTTTGCGGGCTGTGAAGAAGATTCAAAATATTTCTGTGAAAAAACAGGAGGGGAATGGGGAACATTTTATAGTATATATGGGCAATACCATTGCAAATGTCCCGAGGGAAAAGTATTTTTTAAATGGACAGATGAAAATAAAATTGGTTGCAGAACATGCAAAGAAGGTGATGATTACTGTTTCAAATCCCTAGCAGTTAAAGAAAAAAATCCTGAGATTTGTATGAAAATTAAAGAATTGGACATTTGGCCATGCATAATTGGTGTGGCAAAAAGCTCTGAAAACAGTTATATTTGCAACCAGTTTAGTGATTATCTCATATACGGCGTTGAAGAATGCTATTCTAGATCTAATTTTTATTTTAAAAGTTATAAAGAATGTCTGGAATTCGAAGAAAATTACAAAAAAAACCTTTGCCTAGGTGTGTGGGGTAGAAGATTGAGTAATTCAGAGATTTGTAATATGATCGATATAATTGATAAACAAAATGCAAAAGAGATAAGAGATGTATGCTTTAAATATGTTGCTCAAAATACTAAAAATCCTGCATTATGTAATTTTATAAATGATAGCTACCGTAGGGATAGGTGTATAAACAGTTTATATTCAAACCTAATTAAAGTATCTAAAGTATTGGGTTTTGATAGCAATAGTAAAAAAGAGACAATAGAAGTAATAGTGCATAATCCAACTGACAAAGTTTGGGAATCAGTATTCCCATACATATCTTGCAATAATTTAGCAATTAAAAATCAGAGCACTGAGCCATGGACAATAGAACCCGAAGAATCTGCAACATTTGATATAGAAATAAAATTTCTAAAACTAAATAAATCTGATATTTGTGAATTGATTGTTAAGAATTCTGATGGTCCTGTCAATGATTATAAGCTATCTCTTCCTATAGCAGTAATTTAATAATAATCCTACTTCTATTTTTCCCATTTTCCTTTAAAAATTTAGCGGAGAAGTAATAATTCCATTCGCCGTCGCCCCCTTAATTCTTTTAGGTAAGTTTGGTGGAGAAAGAGGGCATATCCAGTACAAAGAATTAAGGATATAATATATCTTTACAAAGATTTCCAATTTCTTTCCATATCTGAATTGAGTGCTGCTGTCTCTCTAAACATTGTCCTACTGCAGAGTTCAAATAATTATCAACAGAACCACCATTTTCTGCAGCAATCCTATTTCTAACATAATCATAATTATCAACACTAAATTGTAAATTATTTATTCGAAA
>JAGLMD010000175.1 GCA_023140175.1 Nanobdellota archaeon
TGAATTTCTTAAAAGACTTGCGTAACTGACTGGAAGCATTAAGATATATCCATTAGCAAGAACATCATAATTATTAGTCATCATTGCACCTTCTCCAATTAATAAGTTTTGAACAGGGTCTCTGTTTGCAACAGTTGCAGAATCCCATTCACTTCCTGCAGCAATTGCAAGAGTGTTGATATTTACAGGAGTATCATTTTCAGTAAGAACATTATATAAATTTCCATCAACAGCATTAACAATAGCATCAGTTACATCAAGAATTGTTTCAGCTTGTACTGCAATGTTTGAAGTTAATATGTCTTGCCAATAGATCACTCCCTCACCACCATATTGTTCAATAACAGAATTAACTAAAGTTGTGCCTCTTACAACAGATGGGAAATCAGCCCCTCGAGCAATCCCCTTAATTGCAGATCCAGTTCCTGCAGTCAATGAAGTTGCAGTTTTTTGGTAGAAGGAATTAGTCCAGGCACTTGTGGTCATTGCCATAAAGATCTCTTTCATAACATATCTTTTTGGAGCAAAACCTTTAATGTCCCTTTCCCAGTTTTGAGCTCTATTATCTGCTTCAGAAAATTGATCAACCATCTTAATTCATCACCCCAAATCTCATTCGAGTAACAGCAGCACCGCCAGCAGCTTCTTCAGCTTTACAACATGTTGATCCAGTTAGTAATGCAGCAGCGTCAGCAAAAACCACAGTGTTTGCTCCTCCAACATTACAGATTGCACCAAGAGTAACAGCAGCTCCAGTTAGAACATCCCATACTCCATCAAGAGCACATCCAATATGAGTAAGGCCTTCGCCTCCAGAAAATTCTTCAATTGAGATTCCGCCATAAACATCATTATCTGCAGAACTTGCAATTACAGTGTTAGTGCCAGATAATTTCATAAGAGTGTTTAAAGGAATAAGAGTTGCTTCTGCGCATACACGATTAACAATAATTTTTGGTAATTCGATGTTTACTAATTCATTAGCCATGCTATTATTGAGCTTATGATACTATTTAAATCTTTTGAGTTATTCGGTGAAGCGATTTTAAGCTCCTGATCTCCAAATCTCCCAGAATTTATGTGATATTGATACAGTTATTGCCCTTTTCCACATGTGGAAAACTTGCGGGGCAATCAAAAAAAATAAAAAAATAAAAATAAAATGCGATTACTTCTTCGCTGGATCTTCTTTTTTAGGAGGATGTTTTTTGGCTTCTAAAGCTTCAAGCTTTTCAAAATACTTGATTTTTTTATCACAATGTTTAATCGCCATTTCTGCTAGTTCGATTTGATATTTGCTTTGAAGGATAATGTTTACATTATCTACTCTTCCATTAACCCAGTTTTGTTTTTCTAATTCAATTTCCATTTTAAGAATAAGTTGTTGGTGTATCATCAGGAGTTGGATCTAATCCAGTTCCGGCATACCTTTCTTTAGCACCTTCTTCCCATTTTTCTTGTTCAGTTTTTGGCTTTGGTGGAGCTCCTCCGGCCCTAGTATCTCCAGAAAGAATTCTTTTATTGTGCAAATCTTCAGCTCTATCATTCTCAGTCTTAGCCGCTTTAGTTGCAGCTTCCATCTTCTCTCTTTCAGCTTGAGCTTCTTTGAGAGTTAGAGGAGCTTCTCCTGGTTCTTCCTTCTTCCCTTCATCTTCTGCAGCTTTTGCATCTGCTTCAGCCTTAGCCTTTGCTTCTGCTTCTTCTGCAGCTTTTTTTAGATCAGGTTCTAAAGCTAATTTAACTTTTG
>JAGLMD010000176.1 GCA_023140175.1 Nanobdellota archaeon
GTGCCACTGCTCCTAGGCAATAATTTGGAGGGTATGGTTGGTTCTTTGAAATTTAAATAAAAAATGTTTTTTTTGTATATTGTTAAAGTGAATATTTTTATATTTTTGTTAGTTTTAACTATTTATTTGAAAGGAGGAAATTATGACAGGTTTAGTATCGATGTTGCCTCACATAATTACAGTAGGGTTGCTTTGGCTAGCAGTGATTGTAATTGCCCATATTTTTAAGCGAGGGATTTTTAAAAGTATGGACACTTTACAGGACAGTGAAGAAGAAAAGCAACAGAATAATGAGCAAAAGGAAAGAGTAGGGAAAGTCGTAAGAATTATCAATATTAGTGCGACCGTTATCGCTTTATCAGTGATTGTTCTCATAGTTCTTTTTTTATCTAATCCAATGGAAAGAACTTATAGAGAAATCAAAACAACTACTGAGGCAGCGGTTGACGAAGATTTTGTGGAGCCAACAAAAGAAGAAATTATTTTTTCAAATAAGGAGGTAATAGAAAAAAAACATAGAGCAAAAGAGGAAGAGGCGGAATGGGACAACATAGAGGCGATGCAAAAAGCATCTGATATTTTCCGTAAAGCTGTAGAAGAAACCGGCAAAAAATAATCAACAATTAATCAGCAATGAAAGGAGAAATTTATCATGACAAAGTATCTGAGAAATATTATTTTGATTTTGGTTATGACTTTTATGTTTTTTGGTTGTGGGCAAGTAGTTCCCCCAGGCACAACGGTTATTCTTGTTAAACCTGACGGTTTAACGGAAATTAAGCACGAGGGAGTGTTTAAGGCATGGGGCAGGACTAAGGCTTATTTTGTTGATACTAAGCTTAAATCCTTTGCAAAAAATTTAGATATTTTATGTACTGATGATATCAATATGAAGGTTAGTGTTAAGTGGGTTGGTTCGTTTAAAGTAACTGAAGCCACAATTGATGTAATCAAAAAAAAGGTTCCATCGGTAGCCGTAGATCGTGGTGATATTAAGGGTTTTGAGTTATCGCTTGACCAGTTTTTTAACACCACAATGGCTGATATTCTTTCTAGTATTTCTCGGTCTGTTGTATCACAGTATAAGACGGATAATATTCGCGAGAAAAGGGAGATTATCAGAGAAACAATAAAACAAAGATTCTTGAAGAGAATGCAGGAATTGAAATATCCGATTGAGACTACCGATGTTTTAGTAACAAATCTTGATTATCCGTCAGCGGTTACCAGTCAACGGACAAGAATTAAGCAAGCAGAACTTCAGGATCTTGAAAATGCAGCTCTTGCAAAAGCGGCAGTAGCCAAGGCAAAACGTGATGCTGAATTAGCGGCTGAACGTGGCAAAGCTAAACTGGTAGAAGCACAAGCCGATGCCGCTTGCAATAAAGTTCGCGCGACAAGTTTGACATCTGAAATTCTTGCGGTCAAACAGCTTGAAACACTTGTAAAATTGGCTGAAGGTCCGAATAACACAGTCGTGGTTATTCCATTTGATGCCATTCGTCCCGGAGGACTTCAAGAAACATTGATAAATCGCGAAGCAATCGAAAGATTGACTTCTACGATAAAAAAGAGGTAATAAAGTTGTGTCCGCCTGTAGCTCAGACAGGTAGAGTGGCTAATCGATAGATTAGCAAGTCAGTGGTTCGA
>JAGLMD010000177.1 GCA_023140175.1 Nanobdellota archaeon
TGTAACACATCTCCTTTTGGAAGATCTCTTTCTTCAGCAATTCTCTTGGCTTCATCACGTTGTTCTTTTGAAGCGATTATTTTATCCAACATAGATTCAAAAAGTTTCATCATTCCATTTATTTCTTCAATTGAATAATTCATTTCTAATTCCCTAATTGTTAGATCTGTAATTACAATTTTGTTCTGTCTTGATTTTATTATTGAAAATAGTTTAAAAGCAAAGTCACCTAGAGGTTCATTCTGATAACCTTTTCTATCTTCATAGAGATCCACCCAAATTGAAGTATCAATCAAATATTTTTTAGTCATGTTAGCCGTAACTAATTATACACTTAAATAATTTGCTAATGGATTTAATGATTAAAAAGCAGGGTCGTTGAGCATTAATTTTGCTTTACATAGTGGCAAAATGAAGTTTGTTGAGTGAGTGTGGAAAGATTTATTGTAGGTTTATCATCCTAGCTAAAAACTATACAAAGCAATAAAAGAAGGAGTTGAGTTATAATGTTTAAGGGGAAACCAACAAAGTATATATTATATAATTAAATAAATCTGCCTAAGCCATCTTGTTTGTCTTTTTTATTATTTTCCTGGTATATTTTTTCTTCTTCCATGTCTTTTTCAGAAAAGATAGGTTTGCCATATTCACCATCATAACCTGGGCTTATTTTTATTTTGCCTTCTCTGTTCTTAATGATCATTTCAGCAATCTTTGGACTGGTTATTTTTAATAATTCACTATTGCTTCTATTTAATAAGATATCAAGTTCTGAATTAGAAGCATTCACGAGTTTATTATATTCTTCCCAAACAGTTTTAGTAGCAATTCCCTTTCCTACTATATTAGAGATTATTTCAGACAAGGGTATCAAAGAATAAAAAGGGACTGCATCTTTTGGCTTTGCTCCTTCCTTCCTGTCAGCAAGTTCTTCTATCCTGTGCATAACACCGATGGTTAGGGTTTTTCCGCACTTAGGACAAATATTATTATGCTTAAGCGCTTCTTTAGGATTCATTACAATATTACAGTTCCTATGCCCGTCAAAGTGATATTTCCCATAAGAAGGATCAACTTCTATTGTGCCTTCTAGTCCTTGTTTTGTTCTTAAGGCATTGATCAGATTTTTATAAGTCAATTCAATATCAAATATATTTGCTTCCCTGCCTATTCTCCACGGCCAGAAGCTGTGCGAATCAGAGTTGCTTATGAGTGTGTATTTATCTAATGCTGACAGCCTCCAGTTCATTGCAGGATCACTGGAAAGACCTGTCTCCAGAGCATGAATGTGTTTGCTTTGGTCTTTAAATGCTTCCTCAACTGAATCAAAACCTGACATACTTCCAAATAGTCCAAACCAGGGTGTCCAGACATGGGCAGGGATCACTTCAATGTCAGATGATATCTCTTTTAGTGATTCAGTGAAATCAGGGCAGGGAATCTTAAAAATTGGTCTTCCATCATAATCTATTCTTCCAAATTTAAGGAGATATTCTGTTATTTGTTCAACAACTTCAAAATTTGGAGCCAGAAGAAGATTATGTATTTTTCTTCCTCTTTCTTGGGTGTACATAAGAGAGATTTCTGTTTGCAGGATAAAAGGAAATCCTGTTTTTGTCCTAAAGATTCCTGAACCATCATCTGATAGTTTGTTTTTTAGTTCTTTTATCCATTCCGGGTGTGTAAAATCAGATGTGCCTAGTAAATTAAGTCCTTTTATTTTTGCGTACTTTTCCAGATTATCAATGTCAAGCTGTTTAGAGCATGCTCTACTGAATTTAGAATGCAGATGTAGGTCAGCAATGATTTTCATATCATAATTAAATTCTATTTGATATAAAAAAGTTTGCTCTCTAAAATCTAAAAACTTATAAACAATAATTATACAATAATCTAAAATGGTATTAAATATTACTG
>JAGLMD010000178.1 GCA_023140175.1 Nanobdellota archaeon
GGTTTTTTTCTTATCATTCCTAAGCCATTTATCCTCTCCCCATGTTGTAAAGTATTCAGTAAGAACATCAAAATCAGCTGCAACTCTCCAGCCGCATTTAATTTTGATGTTATTACCTTCTATTCTGAATAACCCATAGTCACAGCCAGGGGTTTTTGTTACAATTTCAGTTTTTCCATCATCAAACTGGAAGATTCCAACAGGAGGATTTGCAGGATTATTAACAAATTCCTTATAATCAGAAGTGGATAAGAAAGGAACTAATACAACTATGAGAACTGCAAGAGCTCCTATTGATGAGACTATTTTATACTCCATTAAAATGCTCCCCCTGGCTTAAAGTAAAATACATAATAGTTAGTTCCATTATGCCCGATTGTATATGCATGTGTTGGAAGACCTAAAGACCTTAATTTTAAGAGGATAGATGAATAAGAACCCTCCAAAAAGCCATAATCTCCTTCCTTTTGAGAAGCAGAAGCGCCAGGTATAACAAACCTTGCTTTAGAGGTTTCTGCCATTTGCTAATCACTTCCCCATTATTTTTTTATCAGAAAGCTTTGATAAGAGTGTGAGAATCATGCCCCTTTTCTTGCCTTTTTTTTCAGCAGCTAAGGTAATCTTAGCTTCTTCAGGAGTAAGGTTTTGCTTTGTAATCACTTTTCTTGTAGTCCTTACATTTTGGTCTAAGAGAGCATTTGCATCTTCTGAGCCAAAAGTTGAAGTTGTTGCTTCACTTTCCATTTCCTCAATCTTTTTTTTAAGCGCCTCATTCTCATCCTGTAATTTATTAACTTCTTTTGGGTCAAAAAGCCCATCTTCTGTCATTATTTTAGCTTCTTTCAGGACATTTTCCCTGTCCTCTTTTGAAGGAGCTTTTGCATCAGTCGCAAGCTGTTTTGCAAGAGTTTTTTTAGTGGTGACTCCATGCCTCATTGAAGTATTTTTAGCTTCAACATTTTTTAAGGCAGCTTTCCTTGCCTTTTCAAGATCATCAAAGATATCAAAAGTATCTTTATCAACTTCATAACCAGGATGAGGGACAACTGCCCCCTGTGAAATTGACATAGATGCATTGCAGATATTCATAGGTCCTGTTGGCTTTAAGACAATCCATTTTTTCATTATAAATCACACTCCATAATTTTATTATTATCTTGCGCTTCCCAATAGGAAAGCGTCAATTACTCCAAGAGAGTCATTAGTTGCGTAAGCTTCGCAGGCAATAGCCATGCAGTTGCCAGAGCCAATAGTTCCTTTCTGCCCGATTCCAGCAGATGTAAATGTAGAGATGAAATCTCCGACTGAAACATCAATTGTTCCATCTACTTTAAGCGCATTGGTTGGGCCATATTCCTGAATAAGCCCTTTTGCGCCGTCTGCAATTCTTTCATAAGCCATTCCTATTACCTGGTCAGAATCGCCGCCAGTATCAGTTGTGAAATGCTTTGCGTTTCCAGCTGATGTTTTGATAAGGACTAAATCCCCTCTTGCAACAGCTGAGCCTGAGCCGTTAGTCATTTCAATGCAACGCGCTCCGCCTTTTTTAAGAACAATCTCATCATTTCCCTGAACCTTATCTGCTTTTAATTCATCTGAACTTCTTGGCATTTTTCAATCCCTCCTAAGCATCAGTGGTGTAAATCAATGACACCAGCTTTTCATTTGTAAGCTGCGCTCCATAACAGGCATCCCTGTAGATGTAATGATTTGAGTAGAGCTTTAAATACTCATAATCATAGGTTAGTTTTTCTTTCCAGACAAGGGTTGCTGCATTCTGGCCATAATCATTTTGCCCTAATATAAAGCAAAGATGGCCTGTAACTCCCCAGCTGTCAGAACCATTTGTTTTTTCATTGACATTTGTTGTAACAATTACTTTTAAGCCATACATTAAGAGTTTTCCAATTTCTCCATTGACAACAATCTCTCTCCCGCCGTACTCTTCGGAATTACTGAATTGGGTTAACTGCATTATTGATGTTTCCTGTTCTGGAGCAATGAATAAAAACTTTGGCTTGCCGTTGTATTTTCTGATAAGGCCTCTTGCCTTTATTATCATTGACTCTGTTATAGTATCTCCTGTTTCAAGATTTGTATGAGATGTTGCATCACCGCCGTAGGTCTTGTTTGAGCTTGCTGTTTCAATTTCAGTAACAATTGCTTCCTCTACATTCTGCTCTCCATCCTGTGCAATCATATATTTTGCCAGCTCAATTAAATTAACAGAAGCAGTTCTTACTAATTCCTTAGAAAGGGCAATAGCTCCCATGTCCCATGTTGGAGTTACATCAATAGAATCCAGATTTGTCATTTCTGTAAATGTTCTCATATCCCCTTCTGTGTGGGTTTTGGTTATACTCAGATGAGAAGTTGTAAAAAATAATCTTGTAGTTGCTCCTTCATTTCCAGCCATCATATGATGATCAACTGCATTCTGCAAATATCTAAAATCTTCAGTGTACTTAATAACATCTCTTGCAAAGAGGGTGTCCTGAAATTCAGATATCTGCGTTGTTGAAGTATCAGTTATATTTGCAGCTGCTGCCAGCTCTTGTATGCTTCTCATTTTAAAACCTCCCCTCCTGCTTTCGCAGGAATTCAATGAATTGCTGATTGCTGTCTGCCTGGTCTTCAGAAAGGTTAAACCTGTCAATTGGTTTTTCCTTCTCTTCAACAAGAGTGTATCTTTCTGACATGTCCTGCCTTATCTTCTGCCCTGATTCGCTGGAAACAGACTGCTTTTCAGGATATTTTTTCTTATCATCCACACCCTCTGGATAAGGGTATTTTTTCTTTTTAGCCAGGGCTTCTTCTGACAGCTTTTTCTTTGTCTTTTTCCAGGCTTTAGCTGCCGCGGAAATATTTGCGCCTTTATGCTTTTTCATAAAAGATTTTACAAAAGCAGTGTAAGCTGATAATTGTTCTACATTCATCTTGGATAAGTCTTCAGCGTCCTCGCTGTCTGGCGGGATATCCTCGTCAGGCTCGTCGAGGTTAAGCTCTTGTTTCATCCATGAGTATTGTTCAGAGAGTATCTTTCTCTCACCCTCTGTCATTTTCATAAGGATTTCTGTTCTTTCAGTTATTTTAT
>JAGLMD010000179.1 GCA_023140175.1 Nanobdellota archaeon
TGGGTGGTCATCATGAAGAAACTTATATTATATCTAATAGTTATATCTTTTTGTATAGGCATTGTATCAGCAGCCACAGATTTAGACTGGTATCTTGTTGATACCTGGAACATTTCCGCAAATGTAACTTCACCGCAAAGCTTAGATTATAATGGGGCTCTCTTGGTTCTGGATTCAGACGGCTCTGTTCTCTTTGTTGATACTACAGGAAATGTTTTAAGAAGTGAAAACAGCTCTGGCTACGCTTCTGATGCTTCAGCAATTTCCTTTTTTAATACAACCCAAATATTAGTCTTTAATGAGTCTGAAAGATATTTTGAAGTTAATTCTTCTTTATATACTCAAAATTTAACCTCATTTGCGCTTGAAGGCACAGGCAATAACCTAACTGGAAAAGGAGTCACAGCTGATGGAATTTGCATCAATTCAACTCATGTTTTTATAGCTGATAAATCGAATGATGCCATTCATACTGTCACAATAAGCTCAACAGGTCTTATTAATGTCAGTTCACTTTCAATATCATCTGTATCAACAGATGTTGCTGATATTGATTGCAGAGATAATGGGGATTTTATTTATATCCTGGACCCTGTTGATAAAAGAGTTCATATGATAAATAAAGCAGGAACTCTTTTAACATCTATAAATATCCAATCTCTTATTTTAGATTCCACTCAGTTCCAGGGCGTAGCTGTTGATTCATCAGGAACTGATTTATATTTGCTGAATAATGATACAGATTCTATTTATCATTTAAGGCAGGGGGTTAGAACATTTAATTATCCTGTTGTTGTTATTAATACTCCTTCAATTGTTACTCATGTCAATAAAAGTGATGGAACTCATAATTTACAGGTTAATTTCACAGCTTCTTATTTAAACTCCACAAATGCTTCAATTATCATTAATGAGCTTGGCAACTGCTCTATTCTCTTAAATGGAACTTTAAATGTAAGTGATTCCACTATTGTGAATAACAATACTGGTAATTTTCATTTGTTTAATATTACTTTACAGCCTGGAGATTACACTTATGATATTGAGTGCTGCTTAAATTCCACTTTTGGAGGCTGTAGAAAGGCTGGACGGCAAAACATTAATTTTGATGTTTATCCGCATATTTTTTACTTATCCCCAAGCTTTGCTTTATTTTATAACACTGATACAAACCAGCTTATCTGGAATTCATCATCTGATTCCAGTTCTTTAGTTTATAATTTAACTCTTGCTAAAAACAAGCCTTATCATTTAACTTTATTTTGGGAAAATTCAACAGGCAACAGGACTATTCTTTTAGATGGCGTTTCAGCTGCCAATGATTTAGAATATAATAATTCTGCTACTTCAACTAAGTTTTTCCTTGGTTCCAGAAATCACTCAGGGCAGGCTAACCATGGGCAGTTAGAAGGTATAATTGATTATTTTAGAATCGGAAATACCCATGTAACTGATAAGTTTTCTCTTAATTCATGGTCTTCAAACTGGGAAACTTCTTTTAAGGAATTTGTCAAATGGGATTATCTTGGATATTTTTTCCAGTTTAAAGTAATTTTGAACAGAATTATCAATACTGAACTTCCTGTTGAATTATTGATTAATTTATCCTATAAAACTGATTTAATCAATGTATCTTCTCCTGTTGACTGGCTTGATTTCCCATTTACTTCCGGAACTGATTCGGAAGTCCCAGCAGGGCAAACTTCATCTAAACCTATCTATAATATCTCAAATTATGGCGATACAACAATAAATGTTTCTGTAAAATCATCTTCATCTTTTGACTCTTGTTTTACAGTCAGGTTATTTAATGCTTCCAGTCCATTAAATACAAGCGAATCTCTTCTTTCACTTTCAACAACAGCCCAGACTTTCGAACACACCTTAACAGCAGGAGAGTTCAAAGGTGTATGGATGAATGTCACAGCCTCTGGCTGCGCTCCAGGAGCAGAAGCCTTTGATATCATATGGGATGTAGTGGAGTAAGAGGATGAAAAATGCCAACAATTCAGGATTACGCAATCGGAACATTGACTATTGCTCTTTTGCTTAGTTGGGGCTTTGCTGTTTCTCCGGATGATACTCATTTCTGCAGGGCAAGAGAGCTTTCTTATTATTGTCATGATGTTTCAGATTCTGGAAAGACATGCTATACTAAACCATTTAGAACAGGAGGGAAGGTCTGTTATGAGGGCTGGGAAGATATTTTGAAAGATGATCCTAAACTAGATTTTCAACCTTTAAAAAGGAATACTAATCCTGGAGTTAATTGTGATGGAAGGAGCTGTGTTTATAAATGAAAAAAACAATAAATTGTATGAAAAACATCTGGAATAATCTCATGATTTGGATAGATTTAGATTATTTTACAGATGATGTGATGAAATGAAAAAACAAATATTACTTTTAACATTAATGTTTTTATTAGTTATGAGTTTAGCTTCTGCTAACTGCTTATGGAATGATACCTTTTCAGAAACAGGAAGTTTTCAGGCAGGATGGCATAGGGTTTACGAACTTGCAGACTGCACTATAAGCCCTTTTAATAAAACAGGTGATACTTACTCTATGACATGTGATGCAAGAGATTCTTGGTTTTATAATTTTTCTAATAATATAGGACACGCTCAAACAGGGATTTTCTATGTTGAATTTGATTTATATACAACATCGGGCAACGATATTGATGATTTGTTTATCTTTTCAGATGGAACTGGTTCTGCTCAAACAAGGGGATTTCAGGCAAGGTTTTGGGAAGGTAGCTGTCCTGATGATATTTGCTCTTATTCAGGTTCTGCTTACGAAAGAGTCCATAATATAACTGCCATAAATACATGGCAACATTTTAAGTTTGAGATTGATATTCCAAATACAAATACAAGAGCTCATAACGGCACAACCTGGGGCAATTGGGTTGATTTTAGGGATGATGTAACAGAAATGACAAGATTGGGTCTTGATGGTCAGTCAGGGGAAGCAGGAACACTCCCTTTGTATATTACTAATATAACTGTCTGGAACGGAACATCTAACACTTGCAGGGCAGTAGCAGACACAACCCCACCAGTAATTTCAAACTTATATGATGTAACAGGAGCAGGAACAAACAAAACTTCTGATACAACTCCAACAATTAATTTAACAACAGATGAAGCTTGCACTTGTAATATTTCAACAGACAATTCAACTTGGTTTGGATTTACAACAACAGGGGGAACAAACCACCAAGGAACTATTGATGCTACAGACCCTCTTGAAATAGGCTATCCTCAGAA
>JAGLMD010000018.1 GCA_023140175.1 Nanobdellota archaeon
AATATAATTATGGGAATATCTGTAGGAATGATGTCTACTGTAATACCTGTTCTAACAATATGCCTGACAATTTATCTTGCTAATCTCTTTGCCGGCCCATACGGCATAGCTATTTCGGCTGTTGGGCTGCTTAGTATTCTTGGCATAACTTTAGCTACAGATACTTATGGGCCCATAGTAGATAATGCTGCAGGCATAGCACAGATGGCAAAGATGGGCAAGGAATCCAGAAAAAACGCAGAGTTATTGGATGAAGTAGGCAATACTACTGCAGCCATTGGAAAAGGATTTGCAATTGGCAGTGCTGCACTTACTACTTTAGCCTTATTTGTGAGTTTTACTCACATTGCTAAGTTAGAGACAATCAACTTAAGTTCTCCTTCTGTCATGATTGGATTATTCTTGGGAGCCATGCTGCCTTTCCTCTTTACTGCATTGACAATGAAAGCAGTAGGAATAGGTGCAAACTTAATGGTTAAGGAAGTGAGGAGACAGTTTGACACAATTAAGGGATTGATGCAGGGCAAAGCTAAGCCGGATTATGCTAAATGTGTAGAAATAAGTACAGATTCTTCCTTAAGAGCCATGATAGTTCCTGGATTATTGGCTATCATCTCACCGTTATTGGTGGGCTATTTCTTGGGAGTAGAAGCAATGGGGGGATTGCTTGCAGGAACAATATTTACAGGCCTATTGCTTGCTATATTCATGGCTAATTCAGGAGGAGCATGGGATAATGCGAAGAAGTATATAGAAGAAGGCCACTTTGGGGGAAAGGGGTCAGATGCTCATAAAGCAGCTGTTGTGGGTGATACAGTAGGAGATCCTTTCAAAGATACTTCCGGGCCATCTCTTAATATCCTGATAAAGCTGATGACTATAGTGGCGCTTATATCAGTAGTTTTTTTTGTTTAAGGGAAAGATAGTGCAATATATTCCTTTCTTCATCTAAATATTTAAATATAAGTTATGTTTAGATATACAGTATTGACTCTAAAGTGAAAAAAGTATGTCTCTAATAGGGAGTTAGTATACTGTTACGAGGTAAAAAACAGTAACATATTAATAGTAGTATTTTTTATTTACCCTTTTATAGCAGGACATTTTGCCTGTTAAAAAAGGGGGTTGGAAAAATGATTGTAAAAGATGAATTTTTAAGTAAATTAAGAAGGTATTTTGGCCTTAATCTTTATGAGGTAAAGATATGGTCTGCCTTGCTTTCCCGGGGCGTTTCAACAGCAGGAGAGCTTTCTGACATTGCTAATGTTCCAAGATCCAGGAGTTATGATGTTCTTGAGAGCCTAGAGAAGAAAGGGTTCGTTGTGATGAAACTTGGCAAACCCATAAAATATATCGCTGTAGAGCCGAATGAAGTTCTTGAAAGAGTAAAGAAGAATGTATCTAAAGATGCAAAAGATCGGATTAAGAGACTTGATGACCTGAAGAGTACAGATGTAATCCAGGAGTTAAATTCGCTCCATAAACAAGGAGTAGAATTAGTTGAGCCATCAGACCTATCAGGAAGCATAAGGGGAAGGCACAATCTTTACAACCATCTTGAGCTTACTATAAGAAATGCTGAAGAGAGTGTAGTTATAATGACTACATCACAAGGCCTGATAAGGAAAATAGAGGGCCTGAAGCCAACATTTGAAAAACTGAAGAAAAGAGGCGTAAGTATAAGGATAAGTGCTCCAATAACTAAGGAATGTATGGCTGCTGTTAAGGATATAGGCAATATAGCAGAAGTAAGAAATACCAATGTAAATGCCAGATTCATTTTGGTTGACGGGAAGGAAATAATCTTTATGGTAATGAATGATGTAGATGTGCATCCTACCTATGATGTTGCTATATGGGTAAATACCCCTTTCTTTGCATCTGCGATGGAGAGCTTATTCGATCTCGCATGGAAAGAGATGAAGACAGTAAGTGTAAAAAAATAAAATGTGTAAAAAATTATTTTCCGGATTTGTTTTTTCTTTGTCTTTTGTAGTTTTTAGTTTTTTTTATTTTTTCTGAGTCTGCTTCATTATAGGGGCAGATCATCTTTAATAATTTTAGTTATAATATACAAATAAAAAAATTAAAAAAGACCGAGATAACATATTCAATGAAGATATAGAAAAAGCATTGTATGAAATACAGTATTGTTCAGCTATTGGGGAGGAGGATATAAGATGATAATTGTAATGAATAGAAATGCGACTAAGAGCCAGATTAAAGATGTTCTGGAATATATAAATCAATCAGGACTTAAGCCAGTTCCTCTTCAGGGTACAGAGAGGACTGTTGTGGCAGTTATTGGAGATGACAGAAATCTGCAAAAAGATGCATTATTTGGCTTGTCCGGGGTTGAGAGAGTCCATTCTATATTAAAGCCATATAAATTGGTAAGCAAAGAAGCAAAGAAGGTTCCAAGCAAAGTTAGAGTAGGGGATGTTGTGTTTGGTGGAAAGAATGTAATTATAATGGCGGGGCCATGTGCTGTTGAGAACGAAGAGCAGCTAATAAATATCGCCAAATCAGTTAAAAAATCAGGAGCGAAATGTCTAAGGGGGGGAGCATTTAAGCCCAGGACAGGGCCATATCATTTTCAGGGGTTAGCAGAAAAGGGATTGAAATATTTAGCTAAGGCTGGAAGAGTTACCGGCCTTAAGATAGTTACAGAAGTAATGGATCCCAGAGATGTTAAGTTAGTAAGTAAATATGCAGATATATTACAGATAGGAACAAGAAATATGCAGAACTATCCCCTACTTAAGGAGGTAGGCAAAACAGATAAGCCTGTTTTACTAAAAAAAGGTATGTCGGCGTCTTATGATGAGTTTTTATTGGCGGCGGAGTATATAATGTCACAGGGAAATAGGGAAGTTATATTATGTGAGAGGGGAATCAGAACATTTGAGAAATATACTAGAAATACTTTGGATATAGGTGCAGTTCCAGCTTTGAAAGAGCTTACACATTTGCCTGTTATTGTTGATCCAAGCCATGGAACAGGAAGAAAAAGCATGGTTAAAGCTATGTCTAAAGCAGCAGTTGCTGCTGGTGCAGATGGATTGATTTTGGAAGTGCATACACATCCTGAAAAATCAATTGTAGATGCGGATCAGACAATAAGCACAAGACAATTTAGAGAATTAATGGCCGATTTAAAAAAGATTGCAAGAATAAATGAAAGGAAGATATAAATGAAGAAAGTAAGAGTAAACTTAATCAAGAAGACTGATAATTCCTATGATATAATAATAGGTAAAGATCTTTTTTCTGCAATAGCAGACGGCTTACTGAAACTGAATCTTAATAAAATTGGAATTATTACAGATTCAAATGTTAAGGGATTATATGGAAACAATCTTCTTTCTCTCTTGAAGAGTATGGGGCTTGATGCAGCAATGATCAGCTTTAATGCAGGAGAAGAAAGTAAAAAAAGGGCGGTAAAAGAAAGGATAGAGGATGCACTTGTCTCTTATTCTTTTGGGAGGGATTCCCTTATTATTGCCCTTGGCGGAGGAGTTGTAGGTGATATTGCTGGTTTTGTAGCCTCGACTTTTATGAGGGGCATACCTTATTTACAGATTCCCACTACTTTATTGGCAATGGTAGACAGCAGTATAGGTGGGAAAACAGGAGTAGATACTCCTCATGGTAAGAATCTGATAGGAACATTTTATCAGCCGAAACGTGTGTTTATAGATATAGGTGTTTTAAAGTCCCTCCCAAAAGAGGAGATGTTAAATGGCATAGCAGAAATGATTAAACACGGGGTAATAGCAGATGAGAAATTTTTTGTTTTTATGGAGGATTATATGGATAAGGTATTATCTTTAGATGAGCAAATCCTGATAAAAGCCATAGAATGGTGCTGTATTATAAAGAAAAAAGTAGTCGAGGCTGATGAAAGAGAAGAATCAGGGGAAAGGAAGGCTTTGAATTTTGGCCATACTATTGGGCATGCAGTTGAGAAAGCAAGCAACTATAAGATAAAGCATGGCAATGCTGTAGCTCTTGGTATGTTAGCAGAGACAAAGATTTCAGAGGAGATAGGTATGATAAATTCTTTTGAGAGCAAGAAGATAATTAATTTAGTAAAGAAAGCTGGATTTGATGAGAAATTGGGAGATATTGAAATAGGTAAGATTATTGAGAATACAGGATATGATAAAAAGAATATTGGGGGCAGGGTAAAATATGTTCTTCCAAGAAAGGTTGGAAAAGCAGATATTGATGTGGAAGTGAATGAAGAAATAGTTGCTAAGGTGCTGGGTGAAATGCAGTGATATGCTGTTCTATTGCTGCTAATGAGAGAGAAAAAGTAATAGAAGATATGCTTAGGGCAAAATCCAAAGCAGATTTAATTGAGATAAGGCTTGATTATATTTCTGAGCTTAATTTAGATGATATAAGGGAAATAATATCCAGAAAACCATGCCCATTAATTATGACATGCAGGAAAAAAGACGAAGGTGGAAAATTTTCTGGAACTGAAGAAAGAAGATTAGAGATTTTAAAGAAGTGCATTGAATTTGGTGCTGATTATCTGGATATTGAATTAAGTTCCGGTAAAGAGATTGTATCTGAGTTAATTGAAAATAAGGATAATTCCAGAATCATTGTTTCGTATCATAATTTTGATTTGTTACCTGAAAACATTGATAATATATATGCTGAAATAAAGGCCACGGGTTGTGATATCGTAAAGGCAGCATGTATGGCAAACTCTCTTCCGGATAATCTTAGAATGTTTGAATTGATAAAAAAAGCGAAAAATGAAGATATAAATATAATTGGTATTTGCATGGGTGAGAAAGGAGAGATTTCCAGGATACTTAATACTGCATATGGCTCTTATCTTACTTTTGGATGTTTGGATAAGGGTAAGGAATCTGCTCCGGGACAAATTAGTTGTGAGTTTCTTAAGCACATATATAGGGCAGATAAACTTAATTTAGATGGCTTGAAGATTTATGGATTAGTAGGAAAGCCAGTATCAGAAAGTAAAGGCTATATAGTCCATAATCTGATGTTTAAAGAAAATGATATGAATGCAGTTTATCTTAATTTCTTAGTTGATGACTTAAAGAATTTTGTAGATAAATTTCGTGATATTGTATCTGGATTTAGTGTGACTATGCCTTATAAGCAGGATATAATGGAATATCTTGATGAAGTTGAGAGTAATGCCGGGATTATAGGTGCGGTTAATACCGTTGTTCTAAGTGAGGGGAAGTTGATAGGGTATAATACGGATTATTTGGGTGCAGTAGATGCATTGGAAGAGGAGACAGGAATAGAAGGCAGGAAAGCCTTAATGCTGGGAGCAGGAGGAGCAGCGAGGGCAATTGGGTATGGCATAATGAATAAGAATGGAAGATTAATTATTGTTAATAGGACTAGTGCCAAAGGAGAGAAGCTGGCTTCCGAGTTATCTGCACAATATAAAAATATAGAAGATGTGGATTGGAACGAAGTTAATATTTTGATAAATGCTACTTCGATTGGGATGATGCCTGATTCCAATGAAACCCCTATTGATGCAGGGAATTTGAGAAAGGAGATGGTAGTTTTTGATAGTGTCTATAACCCCCCTGTTACTAAACTGCTAAAGGCTGCTGAGCAGGCAGGCTGTATTACTGTCTCCGGAATTAATATGTTTATCAATCAAGCAGCCAGACAATTTGAATTATTTACAAAGAAGAAATGTGATAAGGAATTTATGAAAAGAATGGTTTTGGAGTATGTTGCACAATGAAATTAATAGTTAAAAAAACAGAAAGTATTGAAGGAGAGGCAATAATTCCCGGCTCTAAATCCCATACTATAAGGGCATTTATATTTGCTTCTCTTGCAGAAGGAAAATCTAAGATTACTAATGCACTTGAGTCAGGGGATACAGAAGCTGCTATAAATGCCTGCTCAGTTTTAGGGGCAAAGATAGAGAAGAAATCAGAGGGAGAATTCGAGGTAGTTGGGTTTAATGGATCTCCTAAAATATCAGATAATAAAATAAATACACTAAATTCAGGTACAACTACAAATCTTATTGCTTCAGTTGCTTGTTTATCGGATAAAAAAATTGTTATTGATGGAGATGATTCGATAAGAAAAAGACCGATGCAGCCATTACTAACAGCATTGAATAATCTTGGGGCAACTGTGATGTCGATTAATAATAACGGGTGCCCGCCTATTGAGGTAGGTGGCAGGTTGAAGGGGGGCAGGACAGAACTTAGTTGTGTGAGTTCACAATATCTTTCAAGTCTTTTGATAAGCTGCCCATTGGCTCCTGAGAATACAGAGATTATTGTGAAGAATATCTGTGAGAAGCCGTATATTGAAATGACTTTGAAATGGCTGGATGAATTAGGGATTAAATATGATAATGAAAATTTTGATAAGATAATCATCTATGGAAAACAGAGATACAATTGTTTTGAGAAATCTATACCAAAGGATTGGTCCAGCGCAACCTTTTTATTGGCGGCAGGAGTTCTGCTTGGCAGAGATATAATCATCAGGGGACTTGACTTAGAAGATAGTCAGGCAGATAAGTTGGTTTTGGATTATATCAGGAAGTTGGGTGCAGATATAAAAATTGAAAAAGAATGCATTATTGTCAATAAATCAAAATTAATTGGTTGTGAATTAGATTTGAATAATACTCCTGATGCTCTGCCAGCGATTGCTGTGTTAGCATGTCATGCAGAAGGGAGAACAATAATAAAGAATATAGCACATGCAAGAATAAAAGAGACAGACCGCATAAATGTCATGGCCCAGGAATTATCAAAAATGGATGCAAAGGTAGAGGAAATGGATGAAGGATTGATAATTGAGCATAGTGTGTTAAAAGGGGCTAAAGTGAAAGGCCGCAACGACCACAGGATTGTTATGGCATTAAGTTTGGCTGGTTTAATTGCAGAGGGAGAAACAATAATTGATACAGCAGATGCTGTAAATGTTACATTTCCAGGCTATGTTAAATTAATGAGAAAATTAGGTGCTAATATGGAGGTAATAAGATGTTAGGAAATACATTTGGAAGGATATTCAGGGTTACAACCTGTGGTGAGTCTTATGGCATTGGTAAGGGTTCTGGCCTTGCAGTAATTGTGGATGGAGTACCACCAGGAATAAGGCTTACAGATGAGATGATACAAGAGGAGATGGATAAGAGGAGACCTGGGCAGGGTAAGTTAGATTCGCCCCGTAAGGAGACTGACCAGGTCCACATTTTTGCCGGTATGGGCCAGGAGGGTGCAACTACTGGCGCACCAGTAGGTATGATAGTATATAATGTTGACACACAGAAAATCCATATAGATCAATATGGAGAATATAAAGATTTAATCAGGCCCGGCCATGCAGAATACACTTTTTTCCTTAAATATGGTGAAGCAGCTGACTGGTGCGGCGCCGGCAGGGCTTCAGGAAGGGAGACTGTCGGGAGGGTGGCGGCAGGAGCTTTAGCTAAAATAATTCTTGCCAGGGA
>JAGLMD010000180.1 GCA_023140175.1 Nanobdellota archaeon
GTATTGACTTCAACAAAAGCTTCGCAGCAGAAACCATTTTAGATTCATAAGCAATATATGTGGGAGGAACACCCATCTTATCCAGTCTTTTCAGGAACGAATTAAAATTCAGCCTGTGAAACTTCGGGTGATACTCATCAACCAGGAGCGTAAGCACAAATGATTTATTGCTCATAACAATCCTTTCAATCAGCCCTTTAGTCACATCCGCGCTCTTAATCTGCTCATCAGTCAGACCCGCCTGGTCAGAATAGATATGCGCAAACTCAATATTATAATCAACCTTTTCCATGATGAATCACCGGAGATATCAAAAATAAATAAACTCCATATTTTCAACAGCTTTTTTGAAACGCGTCACAGATATTATCTCAAGTGCCTTATCATTAACACCCTTGAAAACCATAGGGTCTATCGTAACTGTCTTTTTTCCAACAAATGGCTTTGGTTTCATGTAGTTTGTCGGGGTAATTATGCCTTTATGATCTATATGCCCAAGCTTAATCAGAAAGAACGCCGCTATAAGCAAAGGCGTATCAATAAAACTATCTATCCGTGCATGAAGTTCTTCACGAAGCGTAATCGATGACAATGTCTTATTTTCCAGGAGCAGCAAATCTTTATTACTCTTTATCTTAATCTCCCGTTTTTCTCTTCTAAGTTTATTCTTGGGCAGTTCCGCTATCAGTGTTCTTGCAACATTCAGCAGTTGCGATTCATACAAAATATAATCTGGAGGCACTCCTTTTTCCTTGAAATAATTAATGTACCTGTAGAAATTCAGGTAAGAATATGTTGGCAGGTAATTATCTATAAGCATAGTAAGCGAATAGGTCTTTTTCTCTTTTTTCAATATTTCAATAAACCTTTTCGTTTTCTCAATAGATTCCCGGTGGCATCTTGAAGCCTGTGCCGCATCCACAAACACATGCCCGTACTCAATACAATAGTCAACTTTGCCTTTCATTCAATCTCCCGGATATCTTAAATAGGGACTTTTCGCCCCGAAAACTTTATCATCTGAAAAAATGACTTTTAACTTTCTTGCACATTCCCTGTATTTAGATGAAAGGATTATTGCCCTGCTTGCTTCCTCTATAGGTGCATATTTCTGTGACTCTATATTAACGACATATTTTGCAGCAAAAGGCTTTGGTTCTGTAAGGCCCGTGAATTCAACAGCATTTTTTGCATTTATAACTCCAAAACGCAACAGTATAAACGATGTGTTTAGTAATGCGCATGTATATCTTGAAAGGTGTACAACATCTCCTTTAATTTCAATATCTATTGATCCCTCTTTTGTATCAAGCACCAGAACATCTTCAACAATACTTATTTTCGGATGAAATTTCTCATGCTTTTTATATTCTGCGCCAATACCTTTTATCAGCATTTTTGCAGCCGTTATTAGTTTTGACTCAAAAACAATATATGTTGGAGGAACACCATGTTTATGCAGATCTTTCAGGAACTTATCCAGGTTTAGCCGGCTGTATTTTGGATGATACTCATCTACGAGCAGGGACAAAGTGTATGTTTTGCCTTTTCCGTCTATCTCTTTTATGAATCTCTTAGTGTATTTTATGCTGTCCAGTTGTTCCTTTGACAAGCCCCTTTCATCAGAATAAATATGTGCGAATTCTATATGATAATCGACTTTATCTATTTCTGCCATAACAATAACATTCTCTTATTTCGTATATAAAGTTTCCATCTTCAATCCCTAAAGAACAAAAGCAATCCCATACCTCACTTAAGCCGCGACGCAATCAGCGCAAAAATAACAAGCATCGGCCCGATCACAAGAAACATGGCCTGAAGCCCTATAGTCAAAATCAGGATCGACGCAAAG
>JAGLMD010000181.1 GCA_023140175.1 Nanobdellota archaeon
AAATGCGGATTTCCGCGTCCCGCGGAGTGAAACGGAGCGGGACTGATAGGCGAGTAAAAAATCCTTCCCCCCCAGATACCTTTTATTTTTATTCGCCTGTTTTTTTGGTATTTTTTACGGTTATTTGTCTTTTTTGTGTTTGCACTTCCCATAATTACTATAGCACAATATCTAAATTTTAGATATTGACTTTGTGGATATACACTGATAGTGTATGGACAAGACAATAACTACAAAAGAATATGCGAATTTCATTGAAAAATTGCGGCAAGCAAGATCAGACGCCGGATTAAAACAAATTGATGTTGCTAAAAAGTTAAAGCGACCCCAATCTTATATCTCACGCGTTGAGTCCGGAGAGTATAGGGTGGATGTGTTGGAAATACAGAGATTCGCAAAGTTATACAAGAAAGATATCAATTATTTCATTAAATAGGCTTATGAAAAGCGAGAAGGGCTTTATCCAAATTTCATTACTAACAGCAATCATAATTTCTATTGTAGCCGTATCAGTGATAACAACTGGTATAGTTTTAGATAAACAAAAAAAGACAACTCCTACTACTGCTAATATCTCTGAAGTATTTGAAGAAGTTGGAGAAAAAGTACCAAAAGAAGAGTTACAAGAAGAAAGCCAAATATTAGAAGAGAGCCAAACAGAATCTCAGCCAAAAAAATTAATTAATCCGACTATCACTACTATTTCGCCTAATGAAATTTTAAGCAATATTGACGCAACTATTACAATAAATGGAGAGAATTTTCGCCCAGGTGCGATTTTAATTATTGGAAATCTTATTTCCGGAGAAAATTTTGGCGAAGTTAATATTGTAAGTGATAAAATAATCACTTTTGAGTATCCTCGTGGCTATTTAATACCAGCGTCTTATAATATTACGATAAATAACACGGATGGCTCAAAAATTACTTCAGATAATGTTTTGAAGATAATAGATGCGGCCACCCAATCACCATCGCTTTCTCAAAAATCTATAACAGAAGAAACGGAGTTAGGAGCTGAACCAATTAAAGAAGAAGAAACTAAAAACAAAGAAGTTGAAAAAATCACAGGAACTGAAGTGGGAGGTATAATTTCTGAAAATACTACTTGGACATTAGAAAATAGTCCCTATATATTAACCAGCACTGTTCAGATACCATCAGGTGTAACGCTTACTATTAAACCTGGCGTAATGGTTACAAAACCTACCAGTGATGATATGTTTTTAATTGCAGGCAAAATCTATGCCCACGGAACCATTGATAATAAAATTATTTTTGATGGTGGAAATAATTCTGATTTTTTTGATGTTGCCGCAGGATACGAGGATGCATTTTTAGATTTAAGATATTGTATGATTAGAAATGGACTTGTGTTCTGGCCTGCTCGTGGTAATTGTGGATATTTTTATTTACAATATTCTGAACTTATTAATTTAGCTGAATTGTCAGAAATATACTGTCCCTCTGGAAATATTAAGATTAATCATAATAAATTTATAGATACAT
>JAGLMD010000182.1 GCA_023140175.1 Nanobdellota archaeon
GAATCAGTAAGTGAATTTATTAGACAGCGGTTACGGTGGGCTAGAGGAACATTACAGTCATTATTTGCATCAACGAATCCTTTGAGTATATCTGGGCTTTCCCCTGCGCAAAGGATAATAAACTCATATGGAGTAATTTATTATCTGACCTTCCCATTGTATTTATTCTTTGCAGCTATGCCTCTTTTATATTTTTTCTTTGGAATTGTTCCTATGATTACAACAATGAGGCAACTGATGTTTTTCTTTTTTCCGTTTTTATTATTAAATTTGGTTGTTTTTTCCTGGCTTTGTAAACGGTGGACTCTTCGGCTTGCTTCGTTTGTATTTGAGTTCTTTATGTGTTTTCCGCTTACTGTGACAGTGCTACGGACACTCTTGAATCCATTTGGAGAAAATTTTAAGGTGACCCAAAAAGGGTTATTCCGTAATAAAATAAAATTTAATTGTGTGCCGGGAATATTTTTAATAGTAGGGATAGCTATTAATGTATTTGCGCTAGTATATGGGTACAAAAATATGTTCTGGTATGGAAGTAATGATATTTATTATACTTTTTTTATATGGACGGGACTAGTTATTATTATTCCAATGTGGCTGGGCATTCAGGGGTCAATGGATCTTCCTCAGGAAAGGGCTGGAGAACGGTTTGAATATACGCTGGATTGTTTTATCCATTCGGGGCAGCGGGTTTTTGCCGGGACAATTGTTAATATATCTGATTTAGGGGTGTTAATTAATAGTCGCTTTTTTAGTGTCATGGAAAAGGTTGCGAAAAATGAGGAAAGAATTGATTTGCAAATTCCGGCTTTGGACATAAAGGGTTTGCATATGAACAGTGTACGACCTGTCGGACCCCAATCTTTAGCGTTCAAATTTATCAATCCGAGCAATGAACAGTATCGTAAACTGGTTGAATTTTTGTATTGTCGTCAAGGGCAGTGGGAAAAGAGAATGATTTCGGACAGGACGTTTTGGAAAACTATTTGGCAGTCTTTGTGGAGGGTTTATCCGGGTGAGCAAGTGAGGCAGCCGGAAATAGTTACATGAAAAATAATGCGTATAGTATATTGATGGTTATGGGCTTAATTGTTACCATATGCGGGTGTTCGGTGCATATTGTAAAGCAGCAGCCGTTTGTATTGCAGGAGCCTCCAGGTGAATTTCATTTTGATGCGTGGGAAGCACTAGCTCATAATAATCTAAATTGGATAGATTTTAAGGAAGATACTTTTTTGTGTTTATGCATAGAAAAAATGCTTGCAACAAATCCCTCTTTGGCGCAGCGTCGGGCGGTGAGGGAACAGCTGGAGGCACAATATAAGATTTCTTTGTCCGTATTTTCCCCTTCTGTGAGTATGAATTTTTCAGCAGGCACTATGCGCCGGCCGGAAGATGAAAGAAGGACAAATTATCACATTGCAATCCCCGCTGCTTATGAACTGGATATATGGAAGAAGAGATCTTTAGGTAAAGATATTATTGAAAAGCGGTTAGCTGCCGTCGATGAGCGAAACCAGGCGATAACACTCGGACTTATTGCTGAAATGATGGAACGTTATTATCAAGGTTTATTTTTGAAAAAAAAGACCACTATTATAAAAAACTTGATTTATATTAATAAACACAAAAGGATGCTTGCGATAGAACAATTCCAGAATGGATTAACGGCAAAGAGAGTAGTTTTAAAACATTCAGAGGCAATTAAAGATTTGGATGCAGAATATTTGTATATTTGTGGTGAGTTGGCAAAGATTGAGCATAGTTTGAATGTTATGATGTCAGAGACTCCTAAGGAAGGGTGGCTGCCGGGGGAATTTTATCTTCCTGGAGATTTGTGTGACCTG
>JAGLMD010000183.1 GCA_023140175.1 Nanobdellota archaeon
TCAAGTAGTAGGAGATTGTAAATTCGGGGATGATAATACCAATTATGCTTCATTCGCTACAGACGGAGAACTTACTCTCACTGGAACAGCAAGAGTAACAAGACATTTAAGAGTTGGCTCGGGAAGTTGGTATCGCGGAGCAGCGGCCCCCACAGAAGGGGTTGAAGGGGTATTCTCTACACTAGATTTTGACGCCGGGACCGATGATGAATGCTATTTCACTTTAATTGTTCCTCACCGGTGGGACAGCACAGTAGATATTGAGTTTGTGGTTGATTGGTTTTATAACGGCGCACAGGATAACGGAACTGTCTGCTGGGGACTGGAATATAAAAGTATCAAAGCAGGAGAAGCCGTAACAGGAGCAGGAACAACAATCACTAAAGTTTCGGCGGGAACCCACACTACAGGACAGCTGGTGAGAACCGCGTTCACAACCAAAATACTGGCTTCTAATCTTGAGTGTTGTGATACCATAGGACTTAGATTATATCGGGATGTTTCAGCAGACACTTTGGCGACAGATGCAAGATTATTAAATACTCATTTTCATTTCATGATGAACAAATTAGGAAAAGCTACTTAATAAATAAAAAGAAAAAGAGAACTTAAAATAAAAGAAGAACCAATTAAACCCAAAGGAGGTGAGATTATGCCAGGATATGGAAGTAAAGACGGAAGTCAACAAGGTCAGAAAAAAGGCGGCGGAGGGAGAAATAGAACAGAAACTTGTAGACATCCCGAGACTAAAGCAGAGAGAAAGGAAAGTAAATAAAAGTAAATAAAAGAACATAGATTCTTACGTGTGGTTATGAGTAATCATAATTGCACGTAAGATAATCGATCAAGCGCAAAATAGATAGTTAACAAAAACTACGGTATTCAAAACAGGAGAAATGATCATGAATTTAAATATTCAAGAAAGAATAGTTTTTGACGAATTATTACCAAAAGCCGGGGATTTATTACAGCAATCTCTTGTTAAGGATTTACTAGAGAAAGTTTTAATCAAACCTGAAGAACGTAAAAAAGTAAACATGAGAACCGAGTCAAACGCAATAAAATGGGATAATACTTCTTATCAAAAAAAAATTACTTTTTCCCCATTTGAATTGAATTTCTTAAAGCAAAGAGTTAAAACCTTAGACTCAGAGAAAAAAGTAACACAAGATAATTTGAGCCTATTTAAAAAAATTAATGATGCGACTACTTAATATTTTATCAAAATAAAGCGAGGTGTATTATGTACGGAACAATTGACAGTGTAAAGCGATTGCTGGGAAGAGGCGGAGATGGATCCTCGCTATCCGGAGGAGTCTCGATCGGCTATACCGCATCTGATGATATGTCCGGAACCGATGTCAGGTCATTTATTAAAGATGCGGATCATGAAATCGATAACGCTCTTTTTCATTTGCATAATACACCTTTTGGCTCACCAGTGCCAACGGTTGTTAAGTGGATCTCAGACAGGCTTGCTGCCGGTTACATAGTCACCGCGGCAAAACAATA
>JAGLMD010000184.1 GCA_023140175.1 Nanobdellota archaeon
TGGAGCTCCGCAACTCTCCACTTCCCCAACAATACCTCCAAAAACCTCAACCCTAGTTCCCTCAAGATTATATTCAGTTCTCGTAATCATCATAACTTTGGATACCGCCGCTATTGAAGACAACGCCTCCCCTCTAAACCCAAGCGAACCTATAGAAAAAAGATCATCTTCTGAAGATATCTTACTCGTAGCATGCCTTTCAAACGAAAGCCTGACATCAGACATGTCTATACCCTGACCGTTATCTTTCACCCTAATAAGTGTAGTTCCTCCATCCTCAATCTCCACAACAATCTCATCAGCTCCTGCATCAATAGAATTCTCAAGAAGCTCTTTAACAACAGATGCCGGATTCTCTACAACCTCACCAGCAGCAATCTTGTTTATCACATCTTCCTCAAGCAGTTTTATCCTATCCATCATTCAAACCTCGCAAACTTCCTGAGCGACATGGGCTCTTCAACAACTCTCGGTTTTCCAACCCCTCCAGGTAGACTCCCACAAATCCTGTGATCAATCTTGTCCGACAGATCATCATTTTCAAAAATCTTCATAATCTCCCGCGATCTTTCAAGGACAGATTTTGGAAGACCTGCAAGTTTTGCGACCTCAACACCATAACTTTTATCAGTCCCACCCTCAACAATTTTTCTCAGGAATATGATATCTCCATCCTTCTCCTTGACAGCTATATTAAAATTCCTTATACCGGAATACTGCTCCCCCATCTTGTTAAGCGCATGATAATGCGTAGCAAAAAGAGTCTTTGCGCCGATAGTCTGGTAGATATGTTCAGCAACAGCCCATGCAATAGAGACGCCGTCATAAGTAGAAGTTCCCCTGCCAATCTCATCAAGTATTATAAGACTTTTCTCCGTCGCATTGTTCAGTATATTAGCAGTCTCGCTCATCTCCACCATAAATGTCGACTGACCATGTGACAGGTCATCATACGCCCCGATACGGCTGAAGAGCCGGTCAACAATCCCAAGTTTCGCAGAATCTGCCGGTACAAAACCACCGCTCTGCGCAAGAAGCTGTATGATAGCCGCCTGTCTCAGATATGTGCTTTTACCACTCATATTCGGACCGGTAATCAACATCATCTTTTGATCCTTTGAAAAACTACACGAGTTTGAAACAAAATCCTCTCCTGCAAGTCTTTCGACAACAGGATGCCTTCCTCCCCGAACATCCATATCGTATCCTTCATTGATATCAGGTCTGGAATAATTGTTCAGGTGCGCAATATCTGCAAGAGAACAGACTACATCAATGTTTGCAATATATCTCGCAGTACTCTGGAGATCTTCTATTCTTTTGCATATCCTGTTGATCACCAGTAAAAACACATCCGCTTCCAGCCCAAGCATTCTCTCCTCTGCGCCCAGGACCTTCTCCTCCATCAGCTTCAAATCATCAGTAATATACCGCTCTGCATTCGCCAAAGTCTGCTTTCTGATATAACTATCAGGTACATCTTTCCTGTAAGTATTAGTAATTTCAATATAATACCCAAACACCCTGTTGAATCCAATCTTCAGCGATTTTATCCCGCTCCTCTCCCTCTCTTTTTCTTCAAGTTTGACAATCCAGTCCTTTCCGCCATGAAGAACTTCCCTCAGCTCATCGATTTCCTTGTTATAACCTTTCTTTATGACATGCCCCACCTTCAGGTTAAGAGAAGAATCCTCATCAATAGCATCATCAATAAGCTTCCAGATCTCAGACAGGTCAGGAAAATCAGCGCATCTCTGCACATAAGATGAATCAGAATTTGATACAATCTTTTTGAGTTTTGGGATCAATTGTATTGATCTTTTCAGAGACACAAGATCTCGCGGGTTTGCCGAACCAAGTGAGATTTTGCCGACAAGCCGCTCAATATCATT
>JAGLMD010000019.1 GCA_023140175.1 Nanobdellota archaeon
GAAACAAATCCTGAGATAGTGCTTAATCATCCAGGAGAAGGCGAAACAATAGAGAATAGTACAATTGATTTTAATTTTACAGTAACAGATAACATGGATACTGAATTGAACTGTAACATTACATTAGATGGAAAGATAAATAACACAGAGAGCATAACAGCAGCTAATGGCACACCAGAAACTTATTCTATATCCGGCTTAAGTGATGGTATCCATTACTGGAATATTACATGTATAGATGAAGCATCTAACTCAAATATAAGCTTAACTTATAACTTTACTGCTGGGCAGCCGCCCTCTATAACACTAGTAGAACCAGAACAGGAATATTGGAATAATGATGGAAATATCAGCTTTATTTATTATGTAAGTGATAACAATGGGCTTACCAATTGTTCTTTGATAATAGATGAGGTATTTAACAAAACAAACGAAACAACATTAACAAATAACGCAAATAATACAATAAATCTCACAGGCATCAATGAAGGAACATACAATTGGAGCATCAATTGTACTGACACTAGCGGCAATATTGGAAGTTCTTCTACAGCAAGAACATTTTATGTTGATAAAACAAAACCAACTGTAAATTTAAGCCGGCCAGAAAGCGGAGCAGTCATTAGCGGTTATGCAGCCGACCTAAATTTCACAGTGATTGATAATATGGATTCTTCTTTAGAATGTAATTTAACATTAGATGGAAGTGTACAGAATTCTAATCCAATAAGTGCTGATAATGGAAGCATTACCCATTATCAGGCCTCAGCTATTGAAGACGGCACCCATTATTGGAATGTAACATGCTGGGATAATGCATCTAATAGTAACACAAGTCTAACTTGGAATTTCGAAGCGCTCGTTCCCCCTATTGTTTCTTTGATAAGCCCGCCAGACTGGCATTTAAACAGTACAGCAAATATAACATTCTTCTATAATGTGACTGATTTATCGGGTATTGCTAACTGTTCCCTCATATTCAATGGCGAATTAAACAAAACAAACAGCACAACAGTCTTAGTTAATAGCCTGAATAATTTCACACTGGATAATATCGAAGAAGGTATCCATACCTGGACTGTAAATTGTACTGACAACACAGGCCTTGAAGGAACAGGCACGGCAAGAACCATATATATAGACAAAACACCGCCGGATATCAGCCTGGATTATCCTGCAAATAACAGTCTTGAAAATATGGCCTCATTTAGCTTTAATTTTACAGTAACAGACAATGTTGCTGCAGATTTAGAATGTAATCTTACACTGAACGGAAAAGTAAACAATACCATCCCGATAAGTGCAGCTAATGGAACAGTAACTGCCTACCAAATAACTGATGTATATGACGGCATTTATTCATGGAACGTTACTTGTTGGGACAACTTATCCAACACCAACACAAGTGAAACATGGAACTTTACTGTGGGTGTGGCTCCCAATGCCACATTATTAACTCCTGTAAATGAAACCTGGTTCAGTACAGATAATGTAACAGTAACTTACAATGCCAGCGACTTATTTGGTGTGGCTAATTGCTCATTGTACTTTGACGGCAGCCTAAATCAGACAAATACAACCATCCAGAACCATGGCTCAAATAATTTTACCCTTGCAAATATGGGTGAAGGCGCGCATACATGGTATATAAGATGCATTGATAGTGGAAACTTAATTGGATACTCTGAAGAATGGACAATGTATATTGATACTGTTGCTCCTGAACCATTTATCCGCACAGCAAACGGAACAAATTTCACTGATTCTGCACCAGAAATTGAATTTAATATAACAGATGGCTTATCCCCTACTATAAATTACACATTCATAATTGATTACACTATTCTGAATACAAACGGAACAGCAGCCGCCAATGTAACAACATATGACAATCTCTCAAATTTAGATGACGGCACTTACAATATAACTTTGCTGGCGATAGATAAAGTAGGCAATAAAAAGAATTCTTCTACAATACATATTCGGATAGACACACAGGCACCGGCAATTTCTATACAGAATCCAGGCATAGATGAGGTGCTTGGATTCACAATTTATTTGCAGACAACCATAAGTGATGATGGTATCGGCCTGGATCAGGCATCATACACATTATATAATAGCTCAGGCTATTACTATCAAAACGGCTCACTAAACTCCTCTGATAGTTTTGACGCACAATGGGACTCCAGAAATGATATCAATGATGCTGATGATACCATCTATGTTTATTTCAACATAACTGCAAATGATACCCTGGGAAACACTAACTCACAAGTCATAAGATTTATTGTTGATAATAAAAATCCAAGCATAACATTTACTTATCCTGATGGAAACTATGTAAATAGTAATTTCAATCTCAGCATATTAATACAAAATGACCACTTAAACATATCATATTATAATATTACAGACAGGTATGGAAATCTCAAAGACAACAACTCAAATAATTCCATCGGCTGGGCAACATTTAGTTGGACTGACTTGATTAATATAACAGATACAGGCAAATACCCGGATGGATACTACAATATAACAGTCTATGCAAATGATAGTGTAGGCAATAACAGAACAAGCAGTAATTTCTTTATAATTGATAGAGTCGCACCAGCCATTACACTGGAAATGCCAATAGGGGGATATAATACATCTACAACCAGTATAACATTCAATTTTACTGTGAATGATAGTCTTGATGGCAATTTAACATGCAATCTATCAATAGATGGCGTTGTTATGCCCGGCCACAATGAATTTAACGCAGAAAATGCCTCAACAATAAACAGGACAGTAAATGGCTTATCGCAGGGAACACAATACTGGAATGTGACATGCTGGGATGATGCTGGTAATATTAATGTCTCCTTAACAAGACAGTTTACTGTTGATACAAGTTCTCCAACAATCAGTTTAGCTGAGCCGGAAGATAATTATTGGAACAACACAGGCAATATCACATTTATCTACACTCCAAGCGACACATACACAAGTATTGCAAACTGCTCATTGGTAATAAATGGAGAGATAAATCAGACAAACACAACAATAATTGAAAGCACGCAAAATAACTTTACAATCTACAATTTAAATGAAGGAGAATATAACTGGACTATCAATTGTACAGATACAGTTGGAAATATAGGGAGTAATGGAATCAGGACATTATACATTGACTGGACCAGCCCGACAGTAAGTATCACAACAAACAATAACACATGGTTCAATGACCCTACTCCAGAAATATCATTTAATATAATAGATAACTTAGACCCTGCACTTAATTACACATTCTATATCGATTACACAACCCAAAGTACAAATGGCACTGCTGCTTCAAATACAATTAGTTCTGATAATCTATCTAGTTTAAAGAACGGCACTTATGTGATAATTTTAGAGGCATGGGATGAGATTAATGCAAAGGTAAATTCTACCCCAATTACTATCTACATTGACACTGTCAAGCCAGCCATAACACTACAGAACCCGGAAAATAATAGCAACACAACCCAAAATATTGACTTTAATTTTACAGTGACAGATAACATGGATACAAACATGGCTTGTAATCTAACTATAGACGGTAAAGTAAATAAAAGCAATATTCAGGCTGAAAATGGCAGCATAACAAATATTACAGTATTAGGCATACCCAATGGTTACCATAATTGGAGTATTGCATGTATAGATAACGCCAGCAACACACAAACAAGCACTAGTTGGTACTTCAACGTCACCCCCCCAGATCTGTTCATTAATGGAACAGAAATTGATTTTAATAATACCTCCCCAAGAGAAGGAGAGAATATCACAATTAATGCAGCAATAAGAAACATTGGCACTGCTGATGCAGGCAATGTCATAGTGCAGTTCTTTGATGGTGATCCGGATAATGGAGGAACACAGATTGAAGGAGATAAAACAATAAATGTAGGATATGGCTCATATGTCGTTACTAACGTTACGTGGATTGCAGGTATTGGAACCCATTATATCTTTGTAAAGATAGACCCGTATGATTCCATTATAGAACTGGATGAAGACAACAATAAGGCCAATAGAAGCATAACAATTAGCTCATGGCACACTGTTTATGGACGAAACGTTGGCGATTTAGTAATAAGGGATCTATCAAATAGGACAGTATTCAGTTGGTATGTCTCAAATGCATCCTCAGGAAATGTATTTGCTGCTGATTATGATTCCTCTATAACCTGGTCAAATTTAACTGCTATTGGTAGAAATATTTCTGGCAGTATTATGATAGATGACTTTGAAGAAATCGACACTGTATTGAACAGTACAGGTTATATTGACTCAGTAAACAGAACATACACTGTTAATAGCACATCCAAAAATACTGCTTCTTTCATTATCTTTACCAGTACCATAGCTAACATCTCTATCGCCAATTCTACAAACACATCCAACTTCATAACAGGAATCCTATGGGATAAAAGCGATGACACAAACAGCCAATATAATGGCACCCAGGACATAGTTTTTGCAAGTAAAATAAACCCGGATAAGCAGGGCAAATATGGCATTTATGATTATGAGATAAGAGTACCATCAGAACTTAAGAAATACAAGACAACGAATATCCAGTCTGTTGTATTTTACGCTGAACTAAGGTGAAATTAAACAAAATAATTTGGACTAGTATGATTTTACTAATTATATCTATGTCAATTGGATTGAATAGCTCTGCCAGTACAATAACTATAGATAAGAACCAATATACAATAGGAAATGTTGTCGAGATAGATCTTGGGCTTTCAGATTATACAAATATATACCTTTCAATTATTTCTGATTCTGAAGTATATCGGTTCTTAGGTATTCCGGAAAACCCTGTAAAATTCATTCCGAAAACAATAGGCAATTATTCAATAAAACTATTCAATCTGTCAAATAACAGTTTAATTTCTATTTATAATTTCAATGTAGAAGCGCCTGCAGAAACAGAAGAAGAAAAAGAAGAGAATAAAGAGGAAAACAAAAGCAAAGAAGGATTGGAACAAAGGATTATCAAAACAATAAATATTTCATCCATAAAAGAAGATATACTAAATAAAAACAAAACAGCAAAATCAGATACAACAAACACAACTAAAGAAAATGTCGCAGTCTTTACTGATAAGATAAACTATACATTAGGAGAAAAGATTATTATTAGGATAGAGCCAAAAACAGAGCACTATCATCAATTATACATAAGTTCTGAAGACAGCACCTATAAATTCTTAGGAATCCCGGAAAAAGAACTAACATTTATCCCAAAAAATAGCGGAAAATATTATATTGAATTAAGAGATGATACTAAATTACTATCTTATTATGAATTCACCATAATCCAAGATAACACAGAAAACCCACCCATAAACAGCTTAGCAGACCTTAAAGAAAAAATAGCTGAAATAACTAAATATACAAAAACAAAAAAACCAGAATTAAGACCAATTAGAAATCACTTTAAACCAGATGAAGATCCAACCTTCAATTTCGAATTTGAAAAAACAAAAAATCAAACAAAGCCAGCAATATTTAGTACACTATCTTACCCTAAAAAACAAACTGGAAAATGGGAATCAGATGAAGAGACTATAAAAACCAGGATTCTTGATAGTAAAAATAGATTAACGTCTTTAACAACTGAAATTGAAGAAGTAGATGATGGAAAATTTAAGATATCTATACAAGAAGAAAGAGCATTCAGGCCCGGACTTTATTTCTTAGAGATTAACTTTTCAGGAAGCGGCGAAGACACAATAATAAAGCAGAATTTCACATGGGGAGTTTTAGCAATTAACACCCATAAGAGCATTTATCTTGAAAATGAACTGGCTGATATCGGTATAGCTGTCCTGGATAATAATGGAAAAATGGTCTGTGATGCAAATGTTACTCTGGAGATTACAGACCCAGCTGGTATTAAAACAACCTTAACCACTCCCCAAGATATTATTGTTACAGAAGCATGTAGAATATATGATATAACACAAAGACCAGATTATTATACAAACTATAGTATCAACTCCGCAGGCACCTATTTGATAAACCTAACTGCCATAACAAAAGATGGAACATGGAACATACAAGATAATTTCTCTGTTAGTGAAAATGTTGATTTTGATGTCAGCAGAGGCATTCCTCAGACAAGGATTTATCCTGCTGTTAATTATATTATGAACATATCCATCAAAGCAGATAAAGGCCATAATGGCATTATTAATGAATATGTTCCAGCTAGTTTTGATATATCACTTTATCAGGGAATGACAATAACAACTATCGGAGATACAAAGATATTAAGCTGGGATGTAAACTTAAAAGCAGGAGATACAATAAGTCTGGCTTATGAATATGATGCTCCTGATGTAAGTCCGGAATTCTATCTCCTGGGCAGGCTAAATATTGGTTCCTGGGAAGAAGCAAGATATTGGCAGATTGCTTCAGATGCAGCAAATGGTCAGCTAGAAGACACCCTTTTTAGCTGTGAAAAAAGTATTTTAGCAGTAGGAGAAAGAACTAATTGTACTGGTGTATACGAAGAAACAGCTAACAAAGTAGAAACTTGGATAGTATGGCTGGAAGATGATGCTGTCCAAATTACAAGAGACGACTGTCTTGGAGATGATTTCAAAATCACTGATGTAGATCTCACAACAGATAATACTGAATGCAACAGCGAATTAGACGGAGCAGTGACATGTACTGATTGGGGAAAACAAGTGGCTAACCAATATATAAGATGGGAGATTGAAGCGTGTCTAGCAGACGTTGACAATCAAATAATAACTGCTGCCTCAAGCTCTACCCAAGGTACTTTTGTTCTTGACAATGTTTCTGTAATAGAAACAAAAGCAGCAGATTATAGCATCAACATCTCAATAAACGGCAACCCCAACACAGATAATACAATAGATTACATAACAAACGCAACCATCAATGGTACATGTGGAGCTCAGGCAATTACTTGTTATCTTTATGGAAATGTATCCGGAACAATGGAAATGCTCGCATCCGACAATACCCTGCCCTTTGTTGTAAGATATAATGCTTCTATACCAGCAGGATCTTATACATTCCAGGTCAATAGCACAAATAACATAACAGGAAGAACAAATTATCTTACTGTAAATAAAGCAGGCTCATCTATTCAATGCTTGATCAATGGCAGCCAATCTAATTTCGGGCCGTATAGATATCCCTTTGATGTAAATGTAACCGCGAACTTAGTAACTCCTGCTGCAAAAACAGCCAACATATCAATAGATAGCTTTGTAAATAATAGTGGCAGTTCTCCTTTAATACAGATAACTACAATAAACAAAGGCGGAAATTTCACAGCAAACTGCTCTTTTGACGGAAATCAAAATTATAGCAGCATTTCAGAAAGCTTTTGGATCTATTCTAATTTTGCTCCCTATTGGTCACAGAATAAAAGCAATGACACAGCAATATATCAGGGAGAAGATATCAATCTAAGTGTTGAATGGGGAGATGATTATGGCTTAAGTCATTATATTTTTGGCACCAACTTATCGGGTTCTTTAGTTAATAGTTCACCAATTTTGTTCACAGGCAGCCCTGAAACCACATGGAATACAAGTATTATAAATCATACTCCTGGTATTGTTATTGGATGGCAATTTTTTGCAAACGATTCATATGATGCCTGGAATCAAACAGATATTTTTTCATTTACTGTGCTGGGTATAAGATGGAACGATACAGCTGCTCTTGAAATGGGATTAATTGAAGTAGGAGACCATATCCTGGACTATAAAGAGATATTATCATATGGCACTAATGTTAATGTGCACGTAGATTGTTCCGGCAGCTGCACTGAAATTACTGATGATTTTCCTGATACAATAATTATGAATGATGAAGACACCATAACAGTAACATTTGATTGCTCTTCAAACAAAGAGGGAAGCTATTCAGCAAATTTTTCAGTATATTCCAACACAGACACCATATTAGATATCATAACGGTTAATTGTACTGTTAAAGATCAAACAGCCCCATATTGGCAGGATAATGTGGCCTATCCCGCCTCACCAATAAATTATTCACCAGGACAGAAATACCAATTTAATGTAACCTGGAATGACAATACGGGTGTTGCTAATGTAACCATTGAACATAATTTTACAGGAATACTAAAGAATTATAGCGTCGATAAGGATGGAAATGTTTATTACTATGATATTTATGATTTAAGTGTTGGAAGCTATGTCTGGAGATATTTTGCTAATGACAGCACAGGCAATTTAAATCTGACAGATCAATGGATTTATGCAGTAAATAAGAGTGATTCATTTGTAAATCTTACATTGAATGGTTCTGATGATGATATATATATCCTGCCGGGAGAAGAAGTCAATATCACTGGCAGATTACTCAAACCAGCTAATGGCTTCCTGCAAATATTTGAGAATGGCATCCCAATTTACAATGGTAATGATTTAATAAGTAATATTAGGGCATACCCTGCAGGAGGAAACTACAATATAACTTTGGTATATGAAAACAGTAATTATACAAATAGTACAGATTCCCTTTTCGTCTATGTTCAGGACTTTGCACCGCCCATTATTAATTTAAATTATCCTGAAAATAATTCATATCTATCAGTATATAATATTACATTTAATTTTACTCTCAGTGACAATGTTGGATTGAAAAACGCAACATTATGGGCAAATTTTTCTGGCACTTGGCAGGAGAACGAAACCAACCAAACTGGATTGATTAACGGAGCATCGAATTTCATTAATGTTAGCTGGCTTGCAGAAGGGCAGTACATATGGAACGTTTTAGCATATGATACATCAGGCAATAGTAATTTTTCTGTTTCAAATTTTACATTAATAATTGACAGGACTCCTCCAGCAATTGAATTTATAGCTCCAACGCCGGTAAATAATAGTAACCAAACAGGCAGTGCAGCCATAATTAATGTTACTCATTCAGAATATCATCCGGATAGCATAACACTATATTGGAATGGCACAAATGAAACATACAGGTACTCTGGAGGTTGCACTAATATTACTAAAAATAACTTAGAAGATGGCACATACACATATTATGTATGGATTAATGATTCAGCAGGAAACAGTAATCAGACCGAAACATACACACTAACAAAAGATTCAACACCTCCCTCCCTATTTTTAGTGTCGCCATTTGACAATAGATGGAATTCCAGCAGCTTGATAAAATTCGAATACAATGTCTCTGATAATATTATGGGTGTAAATAACTGTAGTCTTGTAATGAATATTATAGATAAAGCCAGTGATGGAACACTTACAGGATCCTATACCAGTTCTGAAGGGGATTATACAAACTTAACTTATAATGATAATTCTTATTGGTATGTTGGAAGTGATGCACCATTTGCAGTAATAGATGCATTTGCTGAAGTGGCGTTTAATCTAAGCTCATTAATAATAGATGAAAATGATGTTTCTGGTATAAACTTTTCATTAAACTATTGCCATAGCAGAGAAACCATTTGCAATGGAAATAATGCAACTGGAAATGCAGAAATCGGCCAAAATGTTTCAGTTTATAATTATTCTTCTGGAAAGTGGGTAACTTTAGGGCATCTTAATTTTGGCAATGGGGGAAATGAAACTAACTCATCCTATTCTGCAAAAGGAACTATGGGCGATTTTATCAATGACAGCAGTAAAGAAGTTAAGGCCAGGTTTAGGGTGCAGTTTGCAAATCAGAATCCGGGTTCTGCCAGCTTCTTGGTTATGGATCTCTCTTCCATCATAGTTACAGCTGGAAAAACAAATAATACTGTTCAGGAAGGAATATTACAATATTTTGAACGAGATCTTCCCGATGGATCACATGATTGGAGTATCCACTGTTATGATATTTTAGGAAATGTGAATATATCAGAAACAAGAACTATTAATATTGATACAGTCACTCCAACAAAAGTAACATTACTAAGTCCACCAGATAACACCACCTCAAATAACCAAAATCCCCTGCTAAATTGGACACAAACAACAGAAAATAACTTCGCTAATTATACTATACATGTAGATAATGATCAAAGCTTTTCCTCAATAGATCATATATACTATACCTACCAGATCGATAATACAAGCTTCCAGGTTGCAGATACATGGCTTAATAAAAACCATTGGTATTGGCGTGTCATAGCATACGATAAAGCAGGAAATAGCAATATATCCGAATTTTTTAATTATACCGTTGATATAGATGCTCCAGAACTAACCTTAATCACAGAGAACAATACTTATAGCAATACATTAACTAATACTATTCAATATAGTGTCAATGATTTTGTTAATGTAAGCAATTGCAGCTTATCTATAAACAACAAGCATAACCAAACAGATAAATCAATCATAAGAGGGATTACACAAAGCTTTATAGTTGATTTCTCAGAAGAGCAAAGCTTCTACTGGAATATCAATTGTACAGATCTTGCAGGCAACATAAATGTCTCAGAAACAAGGCTTTTCACTATAGATATCTCTTCCCCATTAGCATTCAACATTAATTTTCCAAAAAACAATACAAACACAAAGAACCAGACCCCCTCTCTCAATTGGTCAAACTCTTCTGACATTAATTTCGCTAACTATACCCTATTAATAGACGACAGCTCAGATTTCACCTCCCCCCTTAGATACTATACCTACAATGAGACTAACACATCCTATGACCTCACTTCTCCATTAGCAGATAATATATGGTATTGGCGTGTAATAGCACATGATAAAGCAGGCAATACCAGAAATTCAACAGATGACTTTGTATATATAGTTGATACTGCCGCTCCAAATGATTTCAATCTATATCTTCCTTCAAACAACACAGCATCCGCAAATAACACCCCTTTCCTGAATTGGACCCAAAGCAGTGATGATTATTTCACAAATTATACTATTTATGTTGATGATAATAGGAGCTTCAGCTCTATCAATTTCACTTACTATACATTCAATAGTACCAATAATTCATATAGTGTAACTGCACCATGGACAAACAACACCATCTGGTATTGGCGAGTCATAGCATATGATATAGCAGGAAACATAAAGAATTCTACAGATATTTTTGTTTACATAACAGACAATCGCCCGCCTGTTATTAATTTATCTGCCCCTGGCAATGATTCAGAACAAAAATCTTCTGTTATAAATTTTGAATTTAACGTGACTGATCTTAGTTATATCTCAAATTGCAGTTTAATAATCGATGGACAAGTAAGAAAAACTGAGACAAGCATACAAAAGAATGTGCTCAACACCATAACAGGCACATTCACAAATGGTTATTATGACTGGAGCATCAACTGCACAGATGCTGCAGGAAACATAAATGAATCAGAGACAAGAAGACTTAATATAAATGTAACACTGCCCCAATATAGATTTTATGAGAGTTGGTTCCAAAATGAATTATCTTCTGCCAACATAAATCTCTCGACACAGATAGATGGTACACAAAATACTATAATACTAAATGATATCATCGGTTTAAATAATTTCAATAATGCTACACTCTCAGTTGCAAATATTAGCAAACAGGGATTTTTGATACCTGCCAGCTCAACTATAACATTCAGTAGTTTTATGGATGCACAGAGCCCTGGCTCAGGCTTTCTTACTTGGGAAATATATAAAGTAAATTCCTCTGGAGAATATCTCATCTGCCAGATAGGAGACAATGCTGGAACCGCCCCCCCTGCAGTTGAGATAGATAGCAACCAAGACAAACAATATATAGGCTCCTGCACATCCCCTGCATCAAGCACATTCCTTTCAGTTGATGACAGCTTCAAATTAGTTACTAACTTAAACAGCCTGTCAGCCAAAGACTATACAAAATATGTTGATGACCTTAATACATATGTAGAGATACAGGGATATGCATTAGGAAATTTAACAGTCACTTTAGTAGAGCCAGGTTCTGATCCAAAACCAGGAGAAGGAGAGTATCTTAATTTATCCTGCCTCTTAAATTGCGAGCTGGGCTATTGCCTTGAAACAAACGTTTATGCTCAATTCAACACATCAAAAGAAGATTGGAAAGACATCTCAACAGACCAATTAGACAATATCATTCTTAACATAAGCCAAAATAATCCTGTTGTCTTAGGAATAATCAACACAACAACAGACGGAAATTTCTCCTTATTAGCAAATAACGTATCAGAGGATAACAATATAAGGTGCTTTGCCGCATCTACATATGCAGATGCAATAAGTGATTATCAAAATGTCAGTATTTTAGATAAGACAGCTCCAAATATCTCTCTGGTAAATCCGATAGAAGCTTATTCTGGAGCACCACAAACTATAACATTCAGCTACATCCCAAAAGACGCTCATTTAAAAAATTGCAGCTTATATGGAAATTTCTCAGGAATATGGACAATTAATCAAACAAATACAACACTAGTCTCAGGCCAGACAAACTATTTCCAGCCAGTCTATCTTTCCTATGGAAGCTATATATGGAATGTAAAATGCTATGACACATCTGGAAACTATAACTTCTCATCAGAAAACAGGACAATGATAATAGCAGGCGATCTTTTCATCAATTCTTCTGGCATTAAATTCAGCAAAGAAAATCCAATTGAGGGCGATAGCATAATGATTAATGCCACAGTACATAATCTTGCTGATAAAAATGAGACCGATGTCTTAATAAGATTCTATGAGGGTAATCCAGATAATGGAGGAATACAGATTAATAGCGACATTATTGTTAATATCACTGCCTTAAATAATAAAACAGTCAATGTTAGCTGGACAGCAAAAATAGGGAGCTTTGATTTCTTTGTCAAAGTTGATCCTGAAGACAATATAATTGAATCTGATGAAAACAACAACAAAGCTAACAATTCTTTATCTATATCTTCATATCATATCTATTATGGTAAAACAATAACAAACGTCCTGTTAGACAATGCTTTCAATATGACAGTATTTTCATGGTTTAATGAAACAAATATAACAGGAAATATCTATGTAATAGACTCTGACAGCAGTATAGATTGGACAAGCTTATATGCAATAGGAAGAAACGATACAAATGGTTTCCAGGTAAATGATTGGGAAGAAGTTGACAGCCTATTAAATATGACCAATCTGACAGATTCTATCAATAATACATATATACTAAACAGCCAGCCCAAAAACCTAACTGATTTTATTGTTAGAGGAAGTACAATTTACAATGTTTCTTTTGTCAATAGCACAAATTCATCTGATTTTATAACAGGAATCATGTGGGACAGAAGCGATTCTGGAACTAATACATACTATGATGAAAACGAAATGGAAGACCTGGTTTTTGTAACAAAGCTCAATCCCAATAATGAGGGAAAATATGGAAATTATGATTACGAGATCAAAATTCCTGCTAATCTAAGAAAATACAGGGTGCCGAATAACTATGACTCGGTTTCGATTTACACAGAATTAGAATAAAGCATATTCATCATGCACAAAAATTCCGAAGGAATTTTTGGCACAACAAAATCAAAGATTTTGTGTGCAATTGAGCTTTGCTCAATTCGCACCCTAGAAATGCGGAGCATTTCTATGGCATTTGCGCCTTGCTCCTTTCCCCAAAGGAGTTGGGCGCTTTATATTCATCACATTTGCGTCTTTTCCCTTTTAAAACAAAGGGGAAAGGCGCTTTATGTTCGCAATTTGTGTTCATCACATTTGCGCCTTGCTCCTTTCCCCAAAGGAGTTGGGCGCTTTATGCTCATGTTTTCATCATGCCTAGAAATGTAAGCGTTTCTATGGCACTTGCGCATTGACACCTTTATCCATATAATAAGAGTTTCTTGCACTTCAGCATCGTCGCCAATATACAAATAGACTACTTGAAAATAATTACAAAAGCTTTTAAATACACAGAAAAAATAAAGAAACAAGGGGTGGACTATGGTTACTAAATTCATTAGTGGATTAATGAAGAAAAAAGGCGAAAAAGTAGACAGTAAAGAGAAGAAAAGCACAGAAGATATTCCTGATGAATTGCCGACACTGGCAGATGAGATAACTGAAGAGCAAGAAGAAAAAAGCACAGAAGATATTGAAAAAGTAAATGATTTCAAAGAGATTGAAGAGAAACCCGAAGAGGGAGCTAACAAAGTAAAAGACTTTGAAGAACTGGATGAAAAACCAATAGAGAAAGCTGAAAAAGTAAAAGACTTTGAAGAACTGGATGAAAAACCAATAGAGAAAGCTGAAAACGATTCTGCCCCGCTCCAACAGCCTGTTGATTCTGAAGCTATAGAACATGAAAAAGTTCCAGAAACAAAAGAAGCCCCAGTCCAGCTTAAACCATTGCCCCCTGAAAAGAGAGTAGAAGAAGAGAAAAAACAGCATATTAATAATGAAGAAATTGTAGAACAGCCAATTATTGACAAAAAAACAGAAGAGGGTAGAGGCTTTTTCTCAGAAATCCTGTCCTTGTCTATAAATCAGGGAATTAACGAAAACATATTAAAGCAGGATCTAACTAAAGGGATGAAAGATTTCTGGTATTTCCATCCACAGCAGAAGGGAAGGTTTAAGAATAAGGAGCTCCTAAGACATGATATAATTAATGGATTGACTGAATTAAAAAGGCTGGAAGATAGGTGGACAGCCCAAAAAGCATTCTTAGATGAAGATAAAAGATCTCTTTTTGAGAAGGAAAGAGACATCAAGACTAAAGCAGAAGAACTGCAAAGAACCTTAAGCCAGCTCAAATTTTACGAAGATTTACCTGCAAAAAAATTCTTTTGGCTGAAAAATGGCATAGTCATAAAAAATATTTATGAGTTGATGAATTTATTAGAGGTAATGAACAATAGCACATTTAATCATCATGTAAACGATAACGTAAATGACTTCAGCGAGTGGATAGAAAACAGCGTAGGAAACAAAGAATTAGCAAAAAAGATTGGTTCTGCAAGAACAAGAGAAGAGATGTCTATTATCCTGGAGAACGCCTTGATAGGAAGCACATATAGAGTAGGGTCTGATGAATATTTCAGGATGTGCAATGGACAGGTAATAAAGAATATCAAAGAACTGATAACTGCATTGAAAGAGATAAATGAGCCTATTTTCATGACACATGTAAATGAAGAAAAGAATGATTTTGACTTATGGATTAGGCATGTCTTTAAAAATGAGTATCTCGCAGACAGATTGAAAATAGCAAAATCAAGGGAAGACATGATAAATATTCTGGAAAGTTATTATTATCTATAGCCCCCTTATCTTATATATAATATATTCTAACACTGGGCATTTCATAAATATCTAGACAGTAACAGATAGATTTGTTTTAACACTTTACTAAGAAATGTAATAACAAAAATATCTTAATTTTAGTCTCAACCAGAGGACAATAAAGCAGGCTATAACCCGGATATTTCTCCAAAAAAGATTGTTAACATATCATTTTCTTCGTCGATAAACCCCTGCATCTAAAAAAATAGAAACATTTATATATAAGTATATAAATTAGTATACTAATCTAGTATAAATATAACTAGATGATTAATTAAGATACCAGTAATGTAAAGCGTGATAAAAGCAAATGGAAGAACCAAGCGTATTCGAAGAGTTTATCGAAAAAGAAGTAAAGGCCCCTTACAGAGATGGAACTCAATTCAAGATAGCTCGCGGCAAATTAGTTTCTATAAATAATGGCTTTGTAAAAATTAAGGGCGGCCTTGGCACAATAATAATCAACGAAAAGAATATAGAGAAAATGTCTAGCGTTAGCGGAAAGAAAAGAGTAAGCTAATTCTAGACAGCTCATTATGAACTAAGAGTTCATAATTCACAAAAAAATAACCACGAGGTGTAAATTAGATGAAAAAGAATGAGTTAATTAGGAGAATTTTTCTTATGGCGTTATTATCTACTATAGCTATAGGCGTTGTATATGCAGCCCCTACAGATCCAACAGGGCCGCAGAATATAACTATAAGTCCTAGTTCAAGATTTGATACTGGCAACTATCCTGCTATGACACTATACGCAGAAGCAGGAAACCTTACCCAATTGACTATTACATCACTATCCCAAACCCAAACATGGCAGGGATATTATGGTGAAATATCAGGTACAATAACATTAGATGATGCAAGTGAATATACTTTATATGACTGGTATTCTGCAGAGCCTCAGGGAGAAATTTATGCTGCTTCTGAAATAGTCTCAGACTGGGAAACAGTACATTGTTTTAACTATAGCAACAATGGAACCAATCACTTCTATTATTATGATGGTGGAACCAAAAACACAACAACCACTATTGTTTTAAACCTATCTGAACTAGAAACAGGCAGCCTGGACTGGTCTTTAGGGCTATCAGCAGGCAATTATGATGGAGTAGATGAGACATTCAATGAAAGTGGAACAATAGCTAGTGTCTGGACCCCAAGTGGAACAACATATGCAGATCATATGGAATTTATGGTTGGCACAATTAATATCTCAGGAGGATCCTGCCCGGCAACAAACACATATGAAATAGCCTGTATAAATAAGACAAATCCATCACAAGCTAATCAGGCTGAAGCACTTAGAAGAAATTGTTATAATGTAACTGACGGCACCGAATTAGTTAATATTATTGCAGATGGAAGTAATGCTACTTATGGAAACCAGACAATATGTGATATAAATCTCACTAACCCATCTCTATTAGGAGATATCGAGATATGGGTGGGCAATGCAAACTACTCTGACCAGTCATTTGAACATGGTGGATGGTATGAAATCAAAGTAAATGCCAGCAATGCAGAATATGGAAATCAGACAATATGCGATGTTTATACTGCTGATGCAACCCAGATGGCAAATGCCAGCTTATGGGAAGGAGATATATATACTAACCAGATATTCCAATTGGATGGATGGAAAGATGGCAGCAATTTCCAGGAAGTTCTGCTAACAATAAACAACACTGAAACAATAATCTACACAACAATCATAGAAAACAGAAGACAAGATAACTTAACAGACCCAAAAGGCTACAACGACCAGACGCATGATTTCCAGATGTTGGTAGGAGACGACGGCCACGCAGGCCCAAAACAGGATACAACAACCACCTATTATTTCTATGTGGAATTGGAATAAACTGATTTATTTTTTTATTTTTGCATAACAGAAAATATGACATAAAATGAAAACAAGCAAAAACATAACTCTGGCTATAATTATTCTAATTGTTTTAGCAGGAATCAGCTATGTTTTCGCCCTGCCTTCTGCACCAACTATTACTTATTTAGGCAATAGCACAAAAACCACTGCAAGCGGCCTAAAGGTAAATACAACAGGAAATGACACCTCTGCTCCAGATAAGGCAGGAGGCTTCATATTTACAATAAGGCTTAACGCTGATTCACAAACCGATAGATGGAAAGGCTATGTAGGAAATGTTTCTGGTTCATTAGTCTTGGATGATACAGACGGATATACTATATATGATTGGGCCATGACAACAAGCATAAGTGGTGAAGTATATGCAACAAGAACATCTGGCGCTATTACATGGGATGATGTCAACTGCTCTACATCTACAAATATCACTAATGAAGAAATAGCTATGAACCATACAGAAAATCCTAATGATAACATCTCTACAACATTCAACGATACGGGCAACAGTGAATTCTATATTGGGAGCACAATAATCGGTGCAAATACCTGCTATACAACAAACCTGTTTGTAAATGATTCATCCCCTGTAAATGATAATTTTGAGGAAGTGCTGCTGCATGACGGCAGCAATATGATCTACACAAGCATTATCGAAGAAAATCAGGATGGATACAACAATCGTGCCGCAGGTGATCGAACATATACCTATGATTTCCAGATGATTTTGCCTGAAAGAGGTTATTCCGGGTGGTCGCAATCAACACCCTATTATTTCTTTGTTGAACTGGATTGAACAAAGAAAGCAAGATTGTAAAAAGATACGTGAATGTAAATGAAAGAGCATAAGATAAAACAAATTATTTGGACTTTAGGGTCACTTTTACTTACGATTTCTTTATTCTTAGGTGTGCCTATGATAACAACAGATGTTATAGGGGCTAATCGCACAAATGAGACAGTTGTGACTAAAGTATGGGTATGGAACACAGAACCAAATATAACTCTCGTTGAGATAAGCCCCAGCTCTATAAGCCTTAATCCGGGGGGTACATTCAGGGTAAACTGTACAGCATATATTTGGGATTATAATGGCTGGCAGGACATAAACTTCACAAATGCTACATTTTATCACGCTGGTACCAGCAAAAATCATTATGAGGATGATAACAATAACCACTATACTGCAAATTCAACTGCCTGCAACTGCACAGATGCAGGTGATGCTGACGGCACCAATATAACATGCCTATGTGTATTTGATATCTGGTACTATGCAGATAATGGAACCTGGATATGTAATGTAAGCGCATATGACAACGGCGGAAATGCCACAACGCGTATTCATAATTTTAATAGTACAAATTATGCCTCTGCCACAATACTCGAGATTATAGGCATTAACACTGTTAACGAAATAGACTTTGGCAACCTGTCTGTTACAGAAACATCTAATTCTATTGTAGCTAATGTAACTAACTGGGGTAATGTCCCTATTAATGTAAGCATAAGGGGCTGGGGAGGATCCAGCGAAAATGTCACAAATGCAGGTAATTTTGATATGCTGTGTGATTATGGCAATATCTCCCATGGATATGAAAGATACAGCGGAAATAATATCTCCTGGGATGATATGTTCAATGTATCAAACACATCAATACAGCTCCCTCATTTTTGGCTGCCTGTAAGAACTAACGATGATTTCAACACTAATGATACCAATAACACATTTTGGAGAATACAAATCCCCCCAACAATAGGCGGATTTTGCAACGGAACTGTAATGTTTAGCGCTATAGATAGAACAATATAAGAAATGTTTAGCTAAATGCGATTGAAATGGTATATATGGCTAAAAAAGCCATTTATCGAAATAAAAAAATTAATGTAAGTGAAAATGGAAAAAAAACGTAATTTCAGAATTGGCTCACTAGTAATCTTGCTCTTATTTATCATGATAGCAATCAGCCATGTCTATGCTATACCTACAGATCCCACTGCTACTTATATATCTAATAGTACAAAAACCTCTGCACCCGGCCTAATGGTAAATACAACAGGTAATAATTCAATTACCTCAGATGCTAAAGACCAGGCAGGTAGTTTCATATTTACAATAAGGCTCACAGGCGAAACCCAGAATGATAGATGGAAAGCTTATGTAGGAAATGTTTCTGGTAATTTTGTTTTGGATGATGCCGAAGGATACAGCCTATATAGCTGGAACATTAAAACAAGTATAGGCGGCGAAGTCTATGCCACAAGGACTAATGGAAGCATCGATTGGACAAGTATGAATTGTTCCAACAGCACACACATAACCAATGAAGAAATAGCTATGAGCCATACTAATAATCCTGATGATAATATCTCCAGAACATTTAACGGAACAAATAATAGCCTAATTTATGTCGGCAGCTTATTGATTCCGGCAGACACATGCCCTACCACAAACATATATGTGAATAGTACAGTCCCAAGTAATGACGAATTTGAAGAAGTATTATTGTTTGATGGAAGTAATTTGGTGTATACAACTATTATTGAAGATAATAAAGAAGGTTATCGTAACGGCTCAACATATGACTTCCAGATGATTTTGCCTGAAAAAGGAACAGCAGGTTGGGCGCAATCAACTCCTTATTACTTTTTTGTCGAATTGACTTAGAGAAATAGTTGACTAAAGTATTAGCATGTATTAAACGCAAACGAGATTGAAAGAGAAAGTATGAATGTAAATGAAAAAGAGCAAGATAAAACAAATTATTTGGATTTTAGGATCATTTTTACTTGTGATTTCTTTATTCTTAGGTGTGCCCATGATAACAACAGATGTTATAGGAGCTAATCGCACAAATGAATCTGCAGTGACTAAAGTATGGGTATGGAACACAGAACCCAATATAACAAGCATGGTTGTAAGCCCGAGCCCCATTGACCTTACCCCTGGAAACGTGACTATAGTCACCTGCACAGCATATGTTTGGGATTACAATGGCTGGCAGGACGTAACTATTGTAAAATCCTCATTCTATGATATAAATGAAGGAGATGGCACAACAGCCGATAAGAACTATAGATATCTCAATTCAACATGCGGAAATTGCACATCAGCTGATAGTTCAGGAACTAATGCGTCCTGCAGCTGTCAATTTGGAGTTTGGTATTTTGCAAATAATGGAACATGGGAATGCAATATGACTATTCGCGATAGAGGAGGCAACGCTACAACACGTATCCACCTCTTTAATGATACAATGCAATCCGGCAGTATAATATTGAACAGCATATTGGGGGTTGATATAAGTGAAGGAGTAATAGACTATGGCAATTTATCTGTTACAGAGCTGTCTGATCCCGAATCAGTCAATATAACTAACTGGGGCAATGTGCCAATTAACATAAGTGTACGTGAGTGGGGCGGAACTGAGGAAAGCGAAACAAATGTAGGCAATTTCTCTATGTTATGTGACTATGGTAATATCACGCATGGTTACCAAAGGTATAGTACTAGTAACTTTACTGATTACACCAATATGACGAATGTGACAAACACATCAACAGTCATCCCTAATTGGAACTTGCCTGTAAGAACTAATGATACCCATATCGGAAAAGATAGAAACCAAACATTTTGGAGAATAAAAATACCATTAACAGTTGGTGGATTTTGCAACGGAACTATAATGTTTAGCGGAACAGAGTATTACAACTAAAGGATCAAAATGGCAGACAAAAGTGTATTCGAGGAATTTGTTGGAAAAGAAGTGAAGGCCCCTTACAGAGACGGAACTCAGTTCAGGATAGCACGAGGCAAATTAGACTCTATTGTAAATGGTTTTATAAAAATAAAAGGAAAATTAGGCACGATAATAATCAATGAAAAGAACATAGAGAAGATGTCTTTGTTGAAATAGGGTCTATATTTTTTTAGAGATTATAAAATATAATTTCAGCACTGCCATTACTTACATAACGAGTATTATGACAGAAGAAAGTTGCGTATTAATTGGAAACAATATTAATTCTCCTAATCATAAAAATATATACATTCCGCTTTCTATATTTAATAATTTCCATTTAAGCGCCCTTGAAACAATTACAAAGTATATGAAAGAAGAGTTGGGCTTAAGCTATAGGGAAATTTCATTTCTTATCAACAGAAATGAGAGAACAATATGGGGCTCTTACAATAATTCTAGAAGAAAAATGCAGGAAAGTTTCTCTATAGAACAATCAAAATTTTTCATTCCATTCGATATACTCAAAGACAGGTCATTAAGCATACTTGAGGCAGTCACAGAATATCTCAAAGAAGAGTTTAATCTTAGGTATTGCGAAATTGCGGCTTTATTGAATAGGGATGATAGGACTATTTGGACCGTCTATAACAGGGCCAAAAAAAAGCGGAGAAGAAAAAACTATGAAGAAATGTTATCATAAATTTCAGATTAGTGCACTAATTATCATGGCATTGATAGTCACACTAGTAATCCCAGAAGTAGTTTCACTTCCAAGTGCACCATCTGTAACTTCGCATGGCAATGAGACTGCACCCCTAACAACAGGCATTGGAATCAATACATCTGGCGGCTCTATAACAACAATGGTTCTTAACGTAACAACCCAAAATTTAAGATGGAAAGCATATGTAGGAAATGTTACAGGATCTTTAGTACTTGACGACGCCGGCAGTTACACCATATATGACTGGGACATGATAAGCATATTAGGAGAAATCTATGCTACCAGATCTCCTTCATCCATAAGCTGGCCGGATATTAACTGTTCCACAGCTGTAAATATAACCAACGAAGAGATATATCTATACCATACATCTAATCCGAATGACAACATCTCTACTACATTTGCAGTAAAAAGCCATGCTGCATTCTACACAGGCAATGTAAAAATAGATGCAGATAATTGCTTCTCATTGCATACATATGTAAATGACACAAACCAGGATGCTGCTTTCGAGGAATTTTTGCTTCACGACGGAAACAATATGATATATACTACTATAATTGAAGAAGATATCCCTGGCTACGCACCAAATGAGACCTTCGACTTCCAGATGATTTTACCGGAAAATGGCCTGGCTAATTGGACATCCTCAACAGCTTATTACTTTTATGTTGAGCTGACATAAATGATGATTACAAAAAACAAAAAATTGGAGCTGATATAAAATGATGAATACAAATAAAAAAATAATGATAATGGCAGCCGTTCTGATTATCTTAGTAACCATAACCACAACATCTATACTAAGAAAGGAAAATGAAGAAAAAATAGAAATGATATCATCTATGGTTAAAAAAGCAGAAGATTCGATTAAAAATAATGGCATATTAGAACTGAATAATATACAATATCCTAAATCTGATAATATCCTGGTTGAAGTATATTATAAAGAAAGCTGCTGCCTGAAGAAGATAAAAGACATTGCAGATAAATTTGAAGGCGTAAAAATAGAGAAAATAGAGAAAACACAAAAAATAGAAAATCTGCCGGATAACATTAAAACTATGGGGAGCATTATTGAATTTCCTGTTGTCATATTAAAAGAAAAAGATAAGAGAGAAGAAAGAATAATCGCGGGCATATCTGCCTGTTCTGAAAAAATATTAACTTACACAATATGCGATTCAATAAATAATCCTCCGATACACTGTAGCAAGAGTATATTTGCCAGAACGAAAGTCAAGAATCCGGCACTAAGGCTGGCAGAAGACAAAGAATGTTATGAAAATTGTTTTGTCGAATATAATAACAATAACAATATTATAAATCAGTTATGGCATGGCCCGCCGTGCAAAAGAATTGAAGGTTATACCGAAGGAATAAGTAAGATAGTAACAAAAGAATGTCTGGGAAAATCATGTAAAAGTGATAGCGAAGATAGGGCTTGCTGTAATAAAGATAATTGTGTATACCAAAATAAATGCTATAACGAAAGAAAAATATATGATGTAGATAGTGACGGCCAAAAAGAAGTATGCACTCCGTATGAGGATAATTCTATCTGGATAGACCCGGATAAATCTGAATCTGTATGTTCTTTTGCAAAATATAATTGGCTTGACTGTAAGCCAAAAACAGAATGCATAAATGGAATAAATAAGATTGGGGGGAAACAGGACGGCCTTTGTTGCGGCGATGATGAAGGAGAATTTTTCACAGAATGTAAAGGAGAAATATGCCAAAAAGAGAGCCTTGCCTGCTGCAATGCAGGCCAATGCGTCTTTGAAAACAAATGCTATAACACGGGTTGTAGAGCCCTCAAAACAGATACCGGAACTAAGAAAGCATATTGTGATGGCAGAAGAAATACATGGATTGACCTTGATAAAAATGAACAATACTGCAAAAAATGCCTGGGGCCGAAATCCTGGTCCGGTTATTTCTGTTGTGGTGACGATAAAAATGAGGGGCGCTACTATGATGAACTAATGATTAATAATGGGTCAACGAAAAAAGGAACAGGAATCATCTTTTGCACAAATAAAAAATCGCAGTGTATAAGCCCGGCTAATGGAGACATAGTGCCAAATGGATGTTATAGCATCACTGAAACTGAAACAAATATTAGTGAAAGGTACTACTGTAAAAAGGGGGAATGGTATGACACCGACTTAAATAAAGGATATTGTGAAGAATGCGGCTTTAACTGGATTGCTGATAGAGAAGAAAATAATTGCTGCGGAAATAACGAGAAAGAGTATTTTACAATAGGAAAAGATGGAACATCTGCATGCTGCAATTCAAGTGCATCTCCAGTTAATAATGGAAAATGCTGCTATTATCATGCATGTGGAAATGGCATATTAGAAGGAACAGAGAAATGTGAGCCGACAAATACCAATAATAATATACACTGCACTCAAACAACAGAAACATGTTTTAAAGAAAAATTAGGTACAAGAGATGGGTTCGGAGATTGTGATAGTGCTTGTGGATGCCAATATGACGAGTTTAGTTATAGTTGCACAAAAGGAAAATGTAATGCAGAATGCAATAATGATAAAGATTGCAATGAAGAGAATACTTGCAATATGAATAATTGTAAATGCGAAAAACAGAAGATTTCCAATTTATCAGGAAGATGCCCCCATAAAGTGCATATAAAAACCAACAAAAAAAAGGTTTATATAAATGAAACAATTATAATTGAGATTAACATATACGATAAGAATAATAAAACAATGCCGAGTGTAGAATTCTGGCTGGATATAATAGTGGATAATGAAATAATTGGTGCATCTTTATATTCCACAGGCCTAAATGGAAAATATACTATTAAAAGATTAATTGGAAAGAATTCATATTCCGGATTATTTAGATTTGTAGTAAAAGTCACGCATGAAAATTGCAATCCGGTAGGAGATTCTGTATCAGTAGAATTTATTACCCAGCCATCGGCTGCAGATAAAAAAAGAAAATTAACAGAAAAAATAAAAAGAGAGATTATTGAAAAATGGAAGATAGAAAAAATAAATTTTGAACAGCCCATATGCGGAAATAGTGAGATTGAGATTGGGGAAATATGCGAAGGAAACTCTGTATGCAGGGCTTCTTTAGGCTGCGATTACACAACAAATAAATATGATATTATAGAATATTGTAATAATTGCAATTGCCCGGAGGACAGGTGGTCTGAACCAAACAGCAATAACTACTGCAAAAATTGCAGGCATTGTGGTGACAATATACTTAATTGCGATGAATTATGTGATAATGAGACAATTTATGCAGGAAATATGTGCGAAAATGATGCATTATATGAGAGATTTAGTGTCTGCACAGGTTGTGATAGCTATGAGAACATTACTTCAGAAATCCTTGCAGATAACTGCTCTTGTGATTGTCCAGAAACACCGGAAGATAATTGTATTGATGGAAATTATATATCATATCCAGAAAACCATTTTGCCGGATGCCATGGCGATGAATGCAACGAATGTAAATGTGAAGATATATATAAAAAGGATACAAATAAAGATAATATAGAAGACAAATGTGGTCCGGAAATTTGCGGCAATAGGTTTGATGATAATGACAATGGCATCATAGATGAAAAAGAATGCATATGGTTCTACTGTTCACAATGCGGCCATGATCTATTTAATATTTGTGATAAAGAAGAATGCCGGGAATACAAAGAAGGCTGCTTTTTTGAAGAAGCCTTTTTTGATTATGGTTTTTGTTCCAGCTGCTCTTTATTGGGCAGTTGTGAAGATTATTATTACGATAAAGAAAGGTGCATAAAAGATCCCTGCAATTTCAACTCATGTCTCTGGAATAATATCACATGTTGTACAGATACAGATAAAGACAATATATGTGGCTATAATGACAATTGTCCAAATATTTTTAATCCATTACAGGAAAATAAAGACGGGGACAGCAGAGGCAGTAAATGTGATCTCTGTGATAATGAGCCATATTTATTTTACCCGCAGGAATATAAAGAAACAATATGCAACGACAGTATAGATAATGATTGCGATTACCTGACTGACTGTGAAGATAAAGACTGTTTCACACAATGCATTAATATTTCCATAGGTGCTGTTAATGAAAGCAAATAGAAAAATATCTGAGAAAACAATAGCAATAATTGTATTGATAGCTGCAATTATATTTATCACGGTAATTCCTTTCGAGACCCTTGTAGGCAAGCCATCTATATTAGGCGCAGTAATTACAAAGGTATATGTTAGGCCAATAGAAGTAGACAATACATGTAATATTACATTAGGTGAAAACTGGAATCTAATTTGTATTGCATGTCAGCCAGAAAATAAATCAGTAGATTCTGTACTAAAAAATATAAGTGAAAACTATACCTCAATCCATACATACGATGCCTCTGACACTATAGATCATTGGAAAAGCCATAATCCAGATATGCCATCATGGGTTATTCAGGATCTTGCCGCAATAAATGAAAAAAGCGGCTATTGGATAAACATGGATCACAACAGTAGTTTAAGGGTAAATGGCGTGATATCATCTCCAAATAATATACCCCTGATACAAGGATGGAATCTTATTGGTTATCCTGCAGATGAGTCCAAAAGCCCGGAAAATGCATTCTCGGGCATAAGTGGAAGCTATTCCATAGTTTGGAGATATAATACCAGTACAGGTACATATCCTTACTATGATCCAAATCTGGCTGGTGGAACCATAAAGACAATAACCAAGGATAGAGGATATTGGATAAACATGACAATAGGTGGTACTTTATGGATAACATAAAAAGTACAGGCAGAATCTTTTTATTATTTTTACTAATCATAGGAATATTTATTAGAGATGTTTTAGCATTTCCGGTTCTTCCTTCCCAGTTCTATGGAGAAATAATCATAGATGGAAAATTTGCTCAGATTGGCACAAATATCTCAGCTTATGATACCAGCGGAATATTATGCGGCTCTTGTGTCGTTGAAAAAAAGGGGGAGTATATCTTATCATGTAAAGGAGACAACCCAACAACAGCAGAAGATGAGGGAGCCGGAGAGAATGAATTTGTTATAGTTTATGTGAATAATAAAAGCATAAACCCAGAAGCAGAATGGCATTCTGGAGAGTTTTCAAGACTAGATCTTATTATAGGAACACAAACTGAAAACATGGTTTCAGATCCAGAGTACCCATCAAAAGAGAAAATGGAATATCCTTCAAAAGAGAGAATTTCCCCAATCGACTATATACTTATTATCTTGTTTTTGGTCATTATTGTCTTTGTGATTGTAATGATGAAAAAACAAGAAAGTGAGATAAATCTATGAAAAGAACAAAATTAAAAGGAAGCACAATAGTATATTATAGTTTATTAGTAGTTTTAATAGTGTTGTTTATAAAAAATACTAGTGCTATTCCCGTACCCGCTGTTGAGTTTTATGGCAGAGTGACAATTAATGATACAGACGCTATAGCTGGAATTAATATAACAGCATATGATGCTGATAATACCCTATGTGGATATTTTATTATCGTTAATGGCGGCTATTATGGGCTTTTATCCTGTGATGGAGATGATATTACAACCAATGAGGATGAAGGCGCAGAAGACTATGATCAGATTGCATTCTATGTTAACAGCACCAGGGCGGTTCCATTCGGTAATGTTTCATGGGAACCAGGAGAATATCGTTTTGTTAATCTTTCTGTCAAAAATTACCCGCCATATTTTTTACATAATTTCACAACACAATACATAAACGAAAGCTTAAGCCATATTTACGATGTCAATTGTTCTGATTTGAATGTGGGGGATAATCTCACTTATTATGATAATACAACCAGGTTTGATATAGACCCAACAACAGGAATTATTGACTGGATCCCGCAAAATAATGATGTTGGCGATTATACAATATTAATTACCTGCTCAGATGGAGTATTTAATGTAACAGGAATCCTTCCATTCGTTGCCTATGATACCAACAACCCGCCAGTATTAGCAAATATAGGGCCGCAGATAGCTGCCGGAGGAATAAGATACCACTATGACGTAAATGCCACAGATCCTGATAATGACACATTAACTTATTCATCCAATTCCACATTATTTACAATTAACCCTGCCACAGGAATAATAGATTTTATGCCCCAAAATTCACAAGCCGGCACTTATACAATAAATATCTCAGTAAGTGACGGCAAATTAATAGATTACGAACTTATTCCATTCACAATTACTGAAAGCCCTGCCGCTCCAGGAAGGGGAGGGGCTGCAGAAGGAGACACTGCAGGAACAGCTGGCAGCATCCCCCTAACAAAGAAAGAATCAATGGCTGCTTGTTTCGAGAACTGGAAATGTAGTGAATGGTCAACCTGTTCACTAGATGGATGGCAGACCAGAAAATGCATAGATATAAACGATTGTAAAACATATAAGAAAAAGCCCAAAGAAACCCGGGAATGTGAATATGTTGGAACATGTTCAGATAAAATAAAAAATTGTCATGGCGGCTCTTGTGAAGAAGGCATTGATTGCGGCGGGCCCTGCCTGCCCTGTCCCTTCTTCCCTTCGTGTTCTGACGGCATTCAAAATTGTCATGGCGGCTCTTGTGAAGAAGGCATTGATTGCGGCGGGCCTTGCTCTGCTTGTGAAGCTGAAGAATTCATAGGAATACCCATACCCCAACTTGCACCATTAATCAAAAGATTCCCCTGGCTATTGCTCCTGATAGTGATTATATTACTAATCTCCTCCATAATAGGAGATAGAACATATGTAAAAAAGATATCTAAGAAAGAGTTCGAAGAATATAGGAAAAAGCTAAAACAATACAAAAGAATTAGAAAGAAGATCTACTTTACTAGTGGAATACTTTCATTCATAGGCTTGGTTCTTATCTTCTATATGTATCAAATGAGTGATAAACCAATAGAATCTATTTTGAAATTTATATGGATACCCATAATATCCTGTATCATAGTTCTTGCATCAGTCTACTTCATTATAAGGCACTTTAGCTATTATGAATATAGGAAGAGGAAAAAAGAAGAGCTTTTCTTCTTAGAACACAAGAAAAGAAAACATGGCCTTATAAAGATAGAAGACGAACTTCTCATATCACTAGAAACAAAGTTACAGTTTATGATACTCTCCATATGGAAACAAGGAATATTCAAGGAAAAAGAAGTATTAGACAGCATAAAAGAAATATACAACCTCTTAGGTGACTTAAAGAAAGAGAGAACAGAAAAAAATAAGCCAATAACAACAAAAGAAGAGATCAAAACACAGTTATCTCATCTGCAGATAAATCCGAGTCTAATCGATCTCTCAAAAAATTACCCTGAATTCAAAGAAATATTAGCCGCCATAAAAGAACTTAGAGGCGGTGAAGATGAAGAAGGAAAAATCAAGAGAGTAGAGCGGTTCCTTCTTGGTGTAGTTGAAATTTCTCAAGATATACACATCTTAAGTATAGTAAAATCAAGCCATGCAAGAGTAGACTCCTATAATGCCCTTGTAGATATTTACGAATATTACAAGAACCAGCTCGACAATAAAGCAAAGTCAGAGGACAATCTCACGAAGAAAGAAAACCTTTTCATGAGAAAAACTGATGAAATCACAAATAAGCCAAAAATAATGCAGCACATAAGGGGCCATATGGAATCTATCCCGATGTATAATAGCTCAGTTGAATTATATGATCATTACAAGAAGAGACAGGATATGCATAACGAGATGGAAAAAATAAAAAGAGAACGAAAAATTATCTCTTAGTTTGTATATACTAAACCGCAATGAATTCGGATAAATATCGTGAATTGCGGTGATTAGTGTATATTATTTAATGCAATTCGCTAGATTGATAATTACGCCTATATTTTATACTAATTAGCGCAATTATCAATAGTTGTGGATGAGTATATCCCTAATCAGGGCTGAATCAAATCATCTCTCGCATCAGCTATAGATTGAATGATATCTATATTATTCAGAACATACGGCACACCAGGATTTAATTTCTCTGTCCTCTTAAGATACAATAAAGCCTGCTCTAAATCACGATAATCCGGCTTATCTTCATCTTCAGACTTCCTGAATCTTGCCACATAATTCTGTGCTAAATCAAAGTTAGCATTAGCATTATCCGGCTCAAGCTGAACAACATTTTCAAAATAAGTAATTGCATTATCAAGATCACCTAATTCAAAATACAAAACACCTATTGAATAATGTGCCTTTGCATAAGAATCATCTATCTCAACCGCCCCCATAAACACATCCAAAGCATTATCATATTCTCCTTTACCATAATAAATCACACCAATATTATGATAAGCAGTAATAAATGTTGGTTTAAACTCAACAGCCTTTTCAAACATCTCTAAGGACTCATCAATCATATCCATCCTGAAATATAGCTTCCCGAGTGTAAAATACAGCAAATAAGGTTTTGACTTTATCTCATCAATTATATATTTTGGATTAATATAAGAGATTACATTTATTTTTGTAGACTCAGCAAATGCTATCGGTAACATTAAGAAAACTGAGAATAATGCCAAAAATAATATTATTTTTTTCAAGTTATACTCTATCTTGACTATAAAAAAACCAATATTTAAAAGTTTGCTTTTAATAATAAACTAATTAAATGATTAATTAAGTAGTGAATTTTAATACTTAACCACCTAATTTTTTAATTTATAAATAACTTATAAATGCTTTCTAAAAATCATAAAAGTCATTTTTATCATAAAAAATGCAAAAGTATTTATATTAGTAATGTTATAAAAGTGTATATATAGCTATAAGAGTATACAGAATAGGTGAATTTTTTGAAAAAAAGGGTAAATATAGGTCTAAAAGAGAAAATACATACCCAGGCTAAAATAATTTCTACGATAAAAAAGGTGCCATTAGGTGAATATTTTGAGAAAGCGATAGCTGAAGCTGTAAAAAAAGATAAAAAACTGTTAGAGGATTTATTCAAATGAAGCAGATCAAAATATATGCAATAATGCTGGCATTGCTTCTTCCTCTTATTCAGGGTGCTTCAATCGAACTATCGTTAGATCCGGAAATAATCCAGGGAGACACTGAAACAGCATCTATCTCAATACAATCAGATAATTCATTTGATGGCTTCGTATATCTTAGCTTCAATAATCTTAATTCAATAACAGTAATCCCATTTAATAATGGCGAATTTACAGGCACCGGCCCATTTAGCTATGAATATAACTGGCCCATTTATGGCATAAACACAGGAATCTATTCAATCTCTGCAAATCTCGCTTACAGTAATGGTTCTATAATAGCAGCAGATGAATTGGAGGGAATAGTAAATAGCTCTGCTCCAAAAATACTATCAACATCCCCTTCTGAATTTGTAACCACTACAACCACAACATTGATGGTAACAACAAACGAAGACTCAACCTGCAGGTATAGTACAAATAATAATACATATATGAATAATTCTAATACATTTACCCTAACAGGCAGCTTATCACATACACAGATAATAACTGGCTTATCACAGGGTCAACATACTTATTACGCAAGATGTGCAGATTCAAAAGGGAATGAAATGAACGAACCAGAAGCTATTAGCTTCATAGTAGATTTCCCGCCAAAAGCAGATATAAGCCTTAGTGATGAATCTCCCATAAAGGCTGGAACAATAGAAGTTACAGTAGTAACATCCGAAAATCTGGATAATGCACCAACATTATATTATAGTTTCAATGATGCGCCTGGTTCAAAAAAGATAATATCCCTTACTGGCGAAAATTCGTTCTGGAGGGGATATATGATAATCACTAGTAATGATGATAATAAAGTGGGTACATTCCAGTTCAGTGGAGAAGACAGCCTGGGAACAGTGGGCAGTTTAATAGAAAAAGGAAAAATATTCCTGGTTGACACATCCAATCCTCCGGCTCCGATAAATATTGAAGCAAAATCCCTGCCAAATGGAAATATAAAACTTGAATGGTACTATGAAGGTGAACCGATTGACAGCTTCAATATCTACAGAGGGACTGATTCCGGGTTAGACTATATAGACTTCTATACCTCGACAGACAATGACACACAATATATTGACACATCAGTTACAGATAAAGTGACATATTATTACAAAGTAGTTGCGATAGATAAAGCAGGAAACATAGGGCCCCTTTCAGAAGAAGTATATGCTACATCTATAGAAGAAAGCTCAGAAACTGAAGAAAATGAAAAGGAAGAAGAGGAAGAGGAAACAAAAACAGAAGAACCAAAGGTGCTCCCGCCTAACCTGGTAATAAAAGTGAATGATATTATCAAAAAAGTCGAGCAGCTGGAGATTGACGTTAAAGATGTTAGTATAAAATTTGAAAACGGTGAGGCAGGAGAAAAGGATATTGTTAATGAATTAGATATAATGGCTGCTATAAATAAAGCAAAATTAACAATAAACAAGCTAAAAACACAATTAGAAGATCTAAAATTAGAATATAAGACTCCTGAACAGCTAGACTCTGAACTAGACAAGGTCAATCTAGAAATAATAAAAACCAGGAAATTGACTCCTAAACAGGTTGCACTGATAGAAAAAGCAGAATTTATACAAAGCACCAGCAAAGAGGACACAGAAATTGCAGTAGAAGAGATCTTCCCTGGTTTCAGTAAAAAGGAAAAATCAGCATATATCAATAAAAATAGAAAGATCCAGGATGACATAAACATTGAAGTATATATAAAGATAATAAATATTGAATATTTAGATGAATCATCTAAAGAACAAACAATAGTTAGAAAAAAGATATCATATCTAAATCCTGAATCCATAGAAGATATAATTGTGATGGAGATAATACCAAAAACATTTGCTGAAAGCACAGATGAGATAAATTTTAAATCAGAAGGTTATGAGATAATCAAAAAAGACCCGATAGTTAAATGGGGTTTTCTTAAACTAAACTTTGAAGGTAAAACAATAGAGTATAGTACAGATAAGAAAGTTGACATGAGCAGGGCAAAGGAGATTAAATCAGTTGTCTTAGTGGGCCCAATTCAGCTCGAAGAAAGGCTAAATTCCAATGTAGTAGGATATTCTATTCTCCCTTTCTTTAATCAGGACTCTAGCTTCACTTCCCTGGAAAAGTTCTTTATTTATTTGGGTACTATCATAATAATTGTGCTATGTATATACTACTTCATTTTTGTTAAAGGCAATGCACCAAAAATTCAGGGATTAAAAAAGAAGATTATGAATTTTAGAAAAAAAGACAAGAAAAAAGCATTATTTATAGAGGAGAAATACCCGCCAGTTACCAGGATAAAGGAAAATAAAGAAAATAAAGAAACACCGATTTATTCAAGTATAGTCTCTTCTTTTGAAAACAACGTTTCAAAGAAAATAGAGAAGAATGATGATTTTGAACATATTAAGGAAGTTATCAATCAAACACAAGAGTACATAAGTGTTGAAGACTTTGACAAAGCCGCACTCTTATACCCGCAAGTGCAGTTATTATATAGGGGCCTCCAAAAAGACCTTAAACAAGATATATATCCCCAGTGTGCAGAGCTTCAAAAAAATATCAAAGATGGCAGCCAGGAAATATATAAAAGCATATTATAATAAAAGCGTTCTATAATAGATTCGATATTAAATCAACATCTAAACAGATATCTCTAAGATTATATTC
>JAGLMD010000002.1 GCA_023140175.1 Nanobdellota archaeon
CTTAGAGTATAATGGGTTACCAATCTTAGTAAATATTTCCTTATCTTCAAGCACTTTTAAATCATCGGCGGCCTGCCTTTTTTTGACATTGAATAGCTTCTGATATTCTGTATTAGTTATTCTAGTTTTTTCTTTCACGTATTTCAAACGTTCGATGTTAAGTTCAATTTGGAAACTCAGTTATTTTTATATCGTTGCCTTTTATTCTTAGAAAGCTGCAGTTGCATTCCCAACCAGATTTAATGATAATAAATCCCATGAAAGTGCTAAACCAATGGAAGGTGCATCACCAAAATTATCTTTACTTGTCCCATAGTGTTTAATCAACTTTTTATATTCAAATTTGGCCTTTTCTAAAGCTCTTCCTACTGGTGCACCAGTAAGCAAATCATGAATTAAAGTATGGCATACTTTTCTAAATGGTGCAGAATTCTTATCCTTATCCGGAACTGCTGATTTAGATGGATCACCAACCCACATGAATTCATCATTATAACCAATATATGTTTTGGCACCATTTTTTATTGCTAATGGCCCCAATTTAACCAGTGAATTACAAGCCAGAGCATAAATAATTTTATCTTTTGTTAAATTTATATTATCTTTATCTAAAATTGGTTGATCATTATGTCCAAAAACAGTTTCATCATCTCCGTGCCCATTAAAAAACGCCAGGGTTTTAACATTTGCTGAAAGGGTATTCTCAACCATTTTTCGACTAGCTTTTTATCCAGAAAGATTAGTTAAATGCATTGTTTTATCTTCTTTTGCAATTTGAACTATTGATTTCGAAAATGAGTGTAAATAAGATGTTTCTTTGTCATGCATCGGTCGTGTGATTAAAAATTATTTTACCATTCTAAGAATCCTACGCAGAGCCTGCCAATACCTTTAACATAGTTATCTGAGCCCTGATTACTTTTTTACCAAAATCATTTCCCTCTTCTACGTTCTTAATAAGCTCTTTTATAGAAACCTTATTTTTAGTACCAAGCATAATCTTTAACTCTGGATTTAAGGTCTTTAGTCTAGCAAGTACTAATTTTTTGTGTTCTTCCGATATATCCAAATTTTCCTTGCTCATAATATCTCCAATATATTTAATCTTTTTAATAATTTATTGCCCAATTCTGTATTATCTAATATTTCTGAATGAACTTTATTCCATGAATATCCTTTTTCACCCATAACAACAACAATTTGTTCTCCTTCTGGCTCCGGTAGATTAGCATAAGCATGTAAAAATTTTGCCTTTAACACATCAATTTCTACCATCTTATTTTATATAAATAAAGATATACTTATAAATATTCCTTTTAAATTTAAAGATGGGCATCAATAACCATGATTTTAGTGCCATTAAGCAATTGCCTCATAAGAAACAGCTTAGTCCAATAGCTCTTTCCAGAGCCAGAAGAAGCCAATATCAATCCCTTTGGATTAGAGAGCTTGAAGATATCCTTTATTGGGGGAACATCATCTCTTTAGGCCTTGCAGCATCCTGAACATTGGTATTCTTGGTATGATTAAGATAGAATTAAGTTCAGCCTCAACCTTTTTTGTGATTAATTCAAGCTCTTCATGGCTTTTGGCTTTGCAGTTTATGTACAAGCTTATGTTAAAAAGCTTTTCATTTCCTTTCTGCAGCTGCTCTAAAACAGCTTTTGTGTCCTGATGCTGAATTTCCAAAGCTGGATTTATTATCTGTTTCATCTCATAGGCATAAAGGCCTGCTCTCTGCTTCTGCAATTCCTTGTTAAGCATTACCATCATATATTCTATTCTTATTGGCTCTATGAATAAAGAAATGTCAAAGATTCTGTTTAGGGTGATGATTTTATCTAAGAAGCCCAGGCTCTACCTGCCTTGGGCAGCTGTCAGCATAGATGAATGCTATTCTTATTACAGCATGGACTGCTATCCCCCGCTTCCACCTGATTTTGGAGAGATTCCTGAATTCTCAACAATAGGCGCAGCCCTGGCAATAGTCGGAGCAGGTGCATATATTCTCAGGAAGAAAAAGACTTAGTTTCTGCGCTTCTTACTGCCTTTTTTCAGATTCTCTATCTTCTTATCAATGCCTCTTTTCCGGACAGTCAGGAAGATAGACAGCCCTGCAAGAGTAATTATTATCGATGCAGCTATGATAATTGTTTCCATGCCGGCATTCTCTATCTGGGCAATAATAAATGCAGTTATTGGATTGTTGAATATTATATTTTCCTTACGCTCTTCAGGGCTGGCCTTTTCATCATTCCACAGCTGTAAGTCAACATCATCTTCTGCAGAACTATTTTCTTCATCTTCTGCTTCTGGTGAAGGCTTTTCCTTAGTTTCTTCATCTGCCTCTTCTTCATCACCTGCCGGAAGCCTGATTCCAGAACCCCCTCCGCCTCCTCCTCCTGAAGCAGGAATTATTTCCTGAACACCCTGGTTATTATCATCATCATTTTCCACAGATGAAGATGTATTGAAGCTTAATGTGCCATTATAAGCGCAATTTCCAGAGCTGTCGCAGCATGTTGTATTATAATAAACAGTTGAATTTGGGCTCAATCCAGCTAGATATGCCCTTGTTACAGCCTGGTATGTTGTATTCTCACTTGTATTAGTAAGATTATCAGCTGAATAACCCCACTTCACAGTCAGATTAGCATCTTCATCTGTATAAGCTGTAATATAAGAGCTCTCATTTGTTGTAGACTCATTTATTATAAGTGTCACAGATGGCGCACCTGAATCAACCGGCATAACAGATGCAGTGGTGAAGTTATATATTCCGTCATGAGCGCAATTTCCAGAACTATCACAGCATGTTGCATTGTAATAAACAGTTGAATTTGAGCTCAGCCCTGATAATGATACAGTAGATGAGGTCTGGTATACTGTATTTACAGCAGTATTGCCCAAGCTACTGCTGCTGTATCCCCATTTCACAGTCAGATTAGCATTCTCATTTGTAGTTACAGTTATGTCCGAGCTCTGGTTTGTTGTAGAATCATTCGTTATAGAGTTTATCGTGGGAGCAGTAACATCAGCTCCTGTGCCTGTTATGATATAATAATCACTATTCTGCTCTGTTATAACATCAAATGTAACCTTAGTTCCCGACTCTGATACTATAGCAATATTCTCTTCCCCATTCTTTGTTATGACAAAATTAGTATTCTGGCTAAGCTCCTGCGCATCAACAGTAACCCTGGCTGTCTTTGGCACATCTATATAAGGGTCTCTTTCCATTGTATTTGCTGTCAGGATAATCCTATCTGAGTTCCTGTCAAGATGCACACCCAATGGGCTGTTGGCAGCCAATAATTCAACATTCCCATCCTTAATATAAGTAGTATTAAATGCCCCTATCTCATTCGTATTATCATTATAAGCAAGCGCCCATCCAACAGCTGTTTTATCAGAATAGCTTGAATTTCCATCATTATTTGTATCATAGATGATTATATTACTGCCATGCTGCAATCCCTTATCTGTTGTTCCTATTGCTGAAGGCTTTACCTGCTCTCCGTTATAATACCAATGATGAGAAATAATAAAGTCAACATTATCTGTTGGAGTGTAAAGGTAAGTTCTTCTATACTTCGAATCGCCCCTTGCACTTCCAGAGCAGGATGTCTTTGCATAGCACACATTAATATTACTTTCTCCCCCACCTACACTTAATGTCTGTGTGCTCCAGATATTATTTATATCAAGTTTTACAACTTTGCTGTCCCATCTTGTCCTGCTGAAAGTTATATTTATTCCAGACCTTGTTTCTGTAAACTCATCATTAATATTTATGAAATTATGAAATATCTCGCCCTCATTATTATTGCTTACAACAGTCCTCTTAGCTAATAAATCGCCAAACTTAACAAAATACTCTTTAACATCATCAGCATTGTAATATGGCCTCCATACAAAGACTCCTGCGAAATTAGCGTCTGAAGTGCCGACGTAATCTTCTAAGTCGCCGCCGTATTGGAGAGGGAATTTCCTGTAGTTGGGATAATTAGTTGAATAAGAAGGAGTATCACAATCTTTCATACCATAATATTGATTGAGATCAGCATTTCCACATGTACCAGAATAGAAACTTGACTCTCCTTCTACAGTTTGAGTATCATTTTGTAAACTAATTCCATTTTTCCATGTTTCTGCTCTTGTATCATCATTATAGGGTACTTGTTCATAGTCCATGAACGGCTCTCCTAGAGCATAAAGATAATAACCTTGAGCTTGAGAATGTCCGCCTCCCCTTTCTTCTCCTCCGTCTATCTGGATTACTGTATCATTCACATATGTATAGTTTGTCCTAATCGTTAGAATATCATTAGCATTATCGAACATTACCTTATTAATACCGTTATTTTCAGGATTAGAAGAAACTCCTCCTGCTTGGTCATATAGTTGTTTATAGAGGTATAAAGCAGCATATCCGTTTTGTCCATCTCCTTTTGTGTGTACTTTATCTCTTAACCATAATAATGATCTTTTAGCATTAATATCATCACATAAAATGCCATAATAGGTCAATGCATCAAAATTTATAAACTTTTCACTGCTAGGATTATCATAGCTTTTACTATCTCCTACTTGGATACCTCTTAGATATTGATCATTGTCGTTTCTTAAGTCTTCTCCATTATAATTAAAATCTAATGTATCTGTAATCGTTTCTCTAGACATTGAGCATAAAGCAGATTGGTATTCATCTATATTTCTTAGACCATATCTCTTTTCAAACATCCAATTTTCAACTAAATGAAATTGACTATATGACTTATAGGACCATCTTTCTTGATACTTTGACCAAGAATCATTTTTGAAACTTCTTAAATATGAAATTTCCCTATCTATCCATTCATCCAGTATACTTTCTCCCCAATATTGTTGCTCTAAATCTTGTATTAAAGTTGGATTTTCTTTATAGGCACCTATTATACTATAGCAGAATCCCCCCATACCCGAGCCAAATCCATATCCATTATCTCCTTTTATATCATCATCAACATCTAGATCAGGTCTTGTATTGTCTAGATTAGTTATATGTTGACAAATACCATGTAATTGTTGTGAGATTAAGTCATTTTCTAATTGACTAAGTTTAGGAAACATTAAGTCATAAGTTATACCAACATGAATTAATTCATGTAATGCTTGAACATTATCATATGTCGATACACTCCTATTTGCCCAACCTGTCAAGTGCTGCAATGCATTATCGCATTGTGTTTTACTAGGTGCCTCAGGCTGTGTATAATTATTAACAAAACATCCCATCGCACATTCTCTGGCTTTCTTACCATATGGATCAACATTATTACCTTCATACCCTACATTAAATGAAGAACATCCAAAGGATTTCGCCCAATCCCAAGAATCATACGCCACTGCATTCCCCAAATCACTAGAAAAAGGCAATATATCGTTTAACCATTCTGTCCTGTTAAAATGAAACCATGGCCTATTTAAGAATGGGATATAAACTCTTTGAATATTATTATCCTCATTATCTTCACTTTGGGTATTTAAAGTATCCAAAGTTATATTACCTTTCTGGAAACCATAAATAGTATTCCAACTACAAGTTATATTAACCTCACTTTCCGCAGGTATATTTATAGTCCCACTACAAATTTCATCATTTTCTAATGTAAATTTGTAATCAAAGTTACTACTACTTATTATTCCTTCGTTGACTATTGTAAAGTTTATATCCATGTTTCCTCCTGTTATTATTTCGTTATAATCATCACTCCAATCATAAGGCAATTCATACTTAATTGATTCGACATATAAATCTAAATATGACGGAGTACCAAATCTTTTCTCATTATATGATCCATATACAAATGAATGGTTAAAATTACTCCTATTCCAGATAATAAATTCATCTAAATATCCTCCCAAATTATCACCAAATCTCGCATCACCTATCCTTATAAATTCTCCCACTGTATAATCCAAATCTCCATAAGGAGCAGAAGTATTTTTCACAATTTCACCATCTCTCCACACTGTAAATACTTGTTTGTCATATAATATAAAATAATGATGCCAAGTGGTTGCTGTTGCAATTTCAGTACTGCCTACTCCAATCTGAAAATAACTGCTATCATTATAATATTTTACAATAAAACCCAAATTGTTTTCCCAACCAGTTTTCATTTTTCCAGCACCTTCATCACCAATCCAATATATACCTTTAGAAGAGGAAGAAGAAGGAGCAGATTCATAATAAACCCAATAACTTATAGCCATCCCATTATCTAACTTGAATTTACTTGATGAATTTAAGAAACTATCATGAGAGTCTGTATCTGTAAAATTACTGCACCCATACCACTTACAATAACTCCTATTCACCCAATTAACATCACCATTAACATCAAACTCGTGATTATAAATACCATAATCTTTCCAAGGATCATTTTCATCATCAAATGTCAGATTAAGCACAACTGTCGGATCTCCCTGAACATCCATCCCCTTTATGAAAAATCCCTGAATTACAGGTTCAAGAAAGATATACAAAAAAGTAAAAGCCAGAATCACCATTAAACTAACCAAAACTATATACTTAATCTTGTGTCCCTGTTCATTAGATAGCATTTACTATACCTTTACCATTTCATATATAAAAACTCTTTCATATGGGATAATGTGCATATTTAAAAATCTATTTAATTTGTAACTATTCGATAGTAACGTATAGAAAGCTTTAAAAAGGAGCTTATACTTCTTCCCTATATAAATACTAAAGAGGGAAGACAATGAAAACAGCTTTAATAACCGGAGTTACGGGCCAGGATGGCTCATATTTAGCAGAATTTTTGCTTAAAAAAGGATATAAAGTCCTGGGTATGGTTAGAAGGACATCAACAATTAATTTTGAAAGAATAAAGCACATACAGGATAAAATAGAGATAGTCCCGGGCGACTTAATAGACGAGCATTCTTTAATACAGATATTGAAAGACTATGAAGTTGATGAAGTATACAACATGGCAGCACAATCATTTGTTCCTACATCATGGAGCCAGCCTGTTCTGACAGGAGAAGTTACAGGGTTAGGAGTTACAAGAATTCTTGAGGCAATCAAAAGCGTGAATCCAAAAATCAGATTCTATCAAGCTTCAAGTTCTGAGATGTTTGGAAAAGTAAATGCCACCCCTCAGACAGAAACAACAAGATTCCATCCTAGAAGCCCTTACGGAGTTTCAAAAGTATATGGCTACTGGATTACTGTTAATTACAGGGAAAGTTATGATATGTTTGCATGCAACGGCATACTATTCAACCATGAGTCCCCAAGAAGGGGCATTGAATTCGTTACAAGAAAAATAACAGATGGAGTAGCAAGAATAAAACACGGCCTGCAAAAAGAATTAAGATTAGGCAATCTGGATTCAAAGCGTGACTGGGGATTTGCTGGAGATTATGTAGAAGCTATGTGGCTCATGCTTCAGCATGACAAGCCGGATGATTATGTTATCTCAACAGGCGAAACACATTCTGTAAAGGAATTTTGTGAGATAGCATTCAAAAGAGCAGGTTTAGATTACAAAGATTATGTTAAAGTAGATAAGAAATTTTACAGGCCTGCAGAGGTTAATCTTCTTTTAGGAGATGCTGCAAAAGCAAAAAAAATTCTTAAGTGGGAGCCAAAAGTAAGCTTTAAGCAGCTTGTAGAGATGATGGCTGATGCTGATCTTAAGAGATATGAAGAGATGAAAAGAAAAGGAGAGATATAAGCACAACAAGATGAAAGCATTAGTAACTGATACAGATGGAATCATCATATTGTAAAATTCCTTGTATCTGTCCAGATAAAGTTATATTTAAAGAAGTATATGAAAATAAGATAATATACTTTAAAGAAAATAATATTAATGATCTGGTTGATAAAATTAAAGATTTAATTAAGAGGGAAAAATCAGACATTAATAATTTAGGAATAAATGGAAAGATATATATTAAAAACAGATTTAGTTTGGAAAAATTTGCTAAAAAATAGAAAAGGATTATTAAAAAAATGGAATCGATAATATCAAAAGCTTATTTTCTTCTAATAAGATTAATATCTAATTTTAAGAAAACAAAAAATCAAGAAGGTTATACAATTCTTCTTTTTATACCATCTGATCTTAAATTTATGTCATTTCCAATACTAAAACATCTCAGAAATTCAAATTTAGAAGGTTGTAAAGAAATTCTAATTATATTAGATAATTCCAAAGATAAGACTACAGAAATTATAAAAAAATACAAATTTAAATTACCAATAAGAATAATAAAACCAAAAGGATTGTTACATTCAATAATTAAATTAAGTAAGTCACCCTATAAATTCTTTTGGTATCAAATGATTACTGGTATGAATAAAGCTAAAACCAAATATGTTTTATTAAAAGGATGTAATCAGTATTATAAAAAAGAAAAAGCATATTTGAATTACTATAAATATATCTTAAAAAATAATTTAATAATTAGTGGAATAGATTATAGAAATGATATAGAAAAAGGAATAATCGGGACTTCTGACATGTTTATTGACTTAGACATAATCAAAAAAAGTAGTCAACCAATTGATCTAATTCCGAGAAAAATTAATAATAAAGACTATGATAATATGCAATATATTCAAAAGAAGATTGCAAAATTATATGGAAAATATAGAATGAGATTATATGAAAAAAATAAAGACTTAATGCGTATGTCATATTTAATTGGAACTTATAGAAAGATTAGGAATGAAAAAAGTAATATTGATCCAAATCTAAGACTATGGTACTTAGTTATTATAAATGAAAGCTTAAAGGGAACTAATTGGCATGATAAAGAATTTATAAGCCTCAAAGAATATTATAAATCATTTAATATAAAAATTAATCCAATATATAATAAAACAATCACTAAATTTATAGAGAATACAGATTATATCTTAAAAAATATCATAAAAAATAATAATTTAAACAAGGAAATAAAAAAAGTTAGAAAAGAAATAAAATGAAAACCATCTTAGTTCTTCCGACATATAATGAAAGAGAGAATATGGCAATATTAATTCCAAAACTGGAGCAGGCATTCAAAAAAATAAAGAAACATAGTATGCATATCCTGGTTGTAGATGATAACAGCCCCGATAAAACAGCAGATGAAGTGAAGAAATTACAGAAAAAATACAAAAATCTCCATCTCCTGATGGGCCAGAAACAAGGCCTGGGAGTAGCTTATTTAAGGGGATTCAAGCATGCTGTTGAGAAATTAAAAGCAGACATACTTCTTATGATGGATTCTGATTTATCACATCCACCAGAGATGATTCCTGATTTTATGAAAGAAATAGATAATGGCTATGATCTTGTTGTAGGCTCAAGATACATAAAAGGAGGCTCAACTCCAGATTGGGGCATGAAGCGTAAATTAATAAGCAGAGGCGGCAATTTCTTTGCAAGAGTTGTTGCAGGACTCTATAAAGTCCATGACTGCACCTCTGGTTATAGGGCCATAAGAGTTCCTGTTTTCAAGAAAATAAATACAAGGCATTTGCATACAAGGGGATATGCATTTATGTCAACACTATTATATGAGTTGATTAGTGTTGGAGCAAAAGTCAAAGAACTGCCATTAATATTCTATGACAGAAAATACGGCAAGACAAAATTGCAGAGAAAGGATATGATCGAATTCTTCCTTAATGTCTTTAGATTAAGATTCAAATCAACAAAAAGGATGATTAAATTC
>JAGLMD010000020.1 GCA_023140175.1 Nanobdellota archaeon
TACATATCTTATATTAATTTTTTTCTTACAGAGTATTAAAAAATACTATTTTTTCTTACAGAATAAGTAAAAAAACAAAAAAGTTTAAATAGGGCAAACAAGCAAAACAATTCAATAATCATATTTCAGTCAAAAAAAGAGGGCAAAATGAATGATAAAAATAGAATGATACATATCAATACTGAGGAGGAAATAAACTTAGTAGATTCTCTTATAAAAAGGATAATCGAAAAAAATGATGTTTCTTTCTCCTCGGTTGTTGACCTGTTGAAAAAGAGGAGGAAAGAAGATAAGGCCATAACATTTCCATCTTCCATTCTAAAGAATAGGTCATTAGGTGTCTTAGAGGCTGTGACCAAGTATCTGAAAGAAGAACTGAATCTTAGTTACCATGATATGGCCTCTTTATTGAACAGGAATGACAGGCCAATCTGGATTACCTACAACAAGGCAAAGCAGAAATTTCCAGAAAGGCTCATTACAGACAGGTCATCCGTTCAGATACCTATCTCCATCTTTACTGACAGAAATCTGGGTTTGCTTGAAAATCTGACTAAATATCTAAGAGAAAATCTTAATCTTAAAAACAGGGAAATTGCGAAAATGTTAGACAGGGACAATAGGACTATCTGGACATGCTATGACAGAGCTATAAGAAAAGATAGGATAAAGAACAATAGCTCAAAAATCCCAAAGAAACGTAAATGAAAAATATTCAAATAGAACATAAATGAAAGCGCATAAAAAAGAGACAAAAAGCAAGAAAGCAGTCTTATCAATAGTGTTACTTATATCCTTACTAACTATCTCAACCATAGATTTTACAGCTAAAGCTTTCGATGAAAACATCAGCAGCTCATTAAACAGCCTAAATAATAGCCCCCATATTACCTTAACAGATAATATACAAACCACAACAATCTGCTATGGAACTCCAAAATCCTGCTATAAAATTAAGCTAAAGCCTGTTTTAAAAGACAAGGATAAAGCAATTTATCAGATATATGAAAAATATGCATATAACATTACTGAAGAAAACATAAGCAGCAGCATAGATAATGACAAAAATCTGGGTATAATAGATATCCCAGACAACACAGATAGTCCAATTGAAGAAAATACCAATGAAGAAGACAATAATAAAGAAGATATAACAAAAGGCCAAAACCTAACTCCAGAATCAGATGAATGCTGCTCTGGCTTGAATGTTACAAATGGCCTAATACATTCAATACAAATACCTTTAACCATTAATAATATCAGCAATAATATATCAGCTTCATTAGATAAAGATACTATAGAGAATAAAACACAAGTAAGCCGCACAAAAGAAGAAAACATTACACAGCTATCTGCAGAGATTGATAAGCCGGTAAGATGGATTAAAAGAATAACAGTAGAAAATAAAGAGAATAAAACAAGAAAAGTAAATATTTCTCTGAAAATACCTATTGAAGCCAGGAATATAGCTATTGAGAGGATAGGATTACAAAAAAAGATACTGGCAGAAAGAAACAAAACACAAAAAAGAATTTTGCAGGCAAAAGTATCAACTGATGCATATTTTGAGATAAAAGACAAGCAAAGAAATGAAAAATTACTAGAAATAAACGACAATATTAACAAAAGCAAGATAGATTATGAAATTATATTTGAAACAGAGCCGCCAAAAAAACAAGAGATTGAAAAAGGAAATGGTGTAAAACAAGTAAGAGTCTATTCAAATTCTTCCTTACATTATAAAGATGTCAAAGCATCCTCTACAATACCAGAGCACCATATAACCCCCAAAATATACCATATCATAAACAACAATAAAATAGATGTCACAAACAACCCTGACTATGATGTAAAATATATAGATACTAATAATAATAGCTTATCTGACAGGATAGAATGGATTGTCCCGCAGCTTTCTGAACAATTGTTTGAAATTGGCTTAGCAGCTATAAACACAAAAAAATCAATATACCATCCGAATGAAACAGCAGAAATCATAATAGTTGTCCTGGATAATAGTGGAAAACTGGTTAGTGATGCAGATGTCACAACAGAGATCACAAACCCGGATAATACAAAATACCTCTACTCAACAAGACTGGGATCTATAATAGAAACAAAAAAAGGAATATATGAACTGAATTACTCAAACACAAGACTAGAAGGTAATTATTCAATGGCTGTCTATGCCATTGGAGATAATGTAAATAACACAATGCTTTCTTATTTCACAGTAAAAGAATATTACGAGTTTGATATTCTAAGGCAGACACCCATAACAACAGATCCCTGGCAGGGAGAATTTACATCTTCAATAAGGATTATCTCATTTACTAATACAACAAGTTTTGATTTTAGTGAGATATTACCTATAGATTTTGTAATAATAGATAAAGGAGGATCAACCGAATCAATAGTAAACAATAAAAAGATATTAATCTGGCAGAATCTGAAAAATGATTCTATTATCAGCTACTCTGTCTTGCCCCTTTTAATTAGTCCGGCTCTTTATGAAATAGGCCAATCACAAATTCATTATGGCTCAAAAACATTTACAGAATCAAGGCCCTGGTATTTAGCAGTTGATCCCTCTCCCGAAACACTTTATATGGAAAGCGGACAATGGAGTCCGCCAACAGGAAGCACCCTGACAGACACTGAGCTTGGTGATTTGAATGATAGTGATGCAAACGGCCTATATTTAGATGCAAATGGAGTAGATGATTTTGGTGGAACAATCCAGAACACAAAGCCAGTAGTGCAGATAGACACAATAAGCCAGGTACATATTATTGTAGACTGGGTAAATCTTGGAATTGACTCAGGTGAATTAACTATACAGGGCAGAGATAGTACTTCTGGTGGAACACTATGGTGCAGTGGAACAGATAGCGGAAGTTCTCCAACAACAATTGACTGCGATGCATCTCATCCTTTTAGTGCAGCAGACTTAGACAACCTTTATGTGTGGGTAATTAATACAGGCACAGGAAATGATGATGCAAGAATAACTTATCTAAGAGTAGAAGTTGTATATACAGAAATAGACAATCCTCCAATTTGGTCAGATAACCAGTCAAATATAACTGCTATTTATTCTCCCACATCAGCAAGTGAGTTTAATATCACATGGAATGATACATTTGGAGTTGATACTGCCTGGTTTGAAAGTAATTATTCTGGCTCAGCAATTAACTATAGCATGAATGGAATCAGTGGAAACCAGTATAAGGATGTATATAATTATTCTGCTGTTCTGCCAGCCGGCACTTATTATTGGATGTCTCATGCTAATGATACAGCAAAACAGTGGAATAATACAGACAAATTTCTATTTACTATCGCAAGAGCAACTCCTTTATTAAACCTGACTATAAATGGCTCTAATAATAATTTAACAATGCCGGAAGATAATTCAATATTGCTTAACGGAACAATAATAAGTGGAGATAATCAAAATCTACAGATGTATCTAAATGGCACATTAATCAACAATAACACATCTCCAATATCCAACAATACTTTATTCTCTAATCCTGGTTATTATAACATGACTTTAATTTATGAACAAAGCAAGAATTACACAGGTACGTTTGTGACAAATTATGTAAATGTTACCGATGCCACCCCTCCAAATATAACACTGGTTGGTCCTGAAAACAACAGCTTCACAAATAATGCAAATGTTACTTTCTTCTTTAATGTTTCTGACTATTCGGAGATTGCAAATTGTACCCTGGACCTAAAAGGAGGTGCATTGACAAAAAATAAAAGTGCTATTGATAGAACAATAATTAATAATATTAGTATAGGAGATGAATTGCCGGCAACCTCATTAAATTGGACTATAGAGTGCATAGATCTCTCACCAGATAGATTAATAAGCTATTCAGAAGCCTGGATAGTAACGATTGATATTACAATCCCAAGCGCAAACTACATAAGACCAAAAACACCATATAACAACGAGTACTTAAATGATTCAATTATAACAATTAACGTATCGCATTCAGACGATTATCCTGACACAATATGGCTATATCTAAATGATACTATAAATCAAACTAGATCATATTCCGGCAGTTACACTAATTTTACTCTCAATCTAAGTGACGGTGCATGGAGATTCAATGTCACTTTAAATGATTCAGCTGGCAATACCAGAAACCTATCAACAGTCAATATTATAGTTGACACAGAAAAGCCAACTATAGATTTCATAGGCCCTACACCTGATAACAATACCAACCAAAGCTCCACAGATATAACAATTAATGTGACCCATATCGAAACCAATCCGCATACTATATCACTTTATTTAAATGGAATCATGAATCAAAGCAAATCTTATACTGGTCCATATACTAATTTTTCTTTAAATAATCTAAATGATGGTGTTTATACATACTATGTATGGCTAAATGACTCTGCTGGTAACACCAATCAAACTAAAGTACAAACAATCAAGATCGATAGCACCCCTCCAAATTTATTTTTAATATCCCCGCAAAATAATATATGGGTAAATAATGCAACAAACACTGTTTTATTTGAATATAATGTGACAGATGAAACATCAGAAATTTCAGAATGCAGCTTAAAAATAAATCTGAGCAGCAATATTAGCAACGGAGATCTTAGTGGAAGTTATGATAGTACCGGAGGAAATTATACAAACTTAACTTATGACGATGATTCTTATTGGTATATGGGGAGTGATGCACCTTTCGCAGTAATAGATGCTTTTAGCAGCATAGTCTTTAATCTAAGTTCGTTAATAATAAATGAGAACGATGTTTCTGGCTTAAATATTTCTTTAACATATTGTCATAGCAGAGAAACTATTTGTGACGGGAATAATGCAACTGGGAATGCAGAAATCGACCAAAATGTTTCATTTTACAATTATTCTTCTGGAAAATGGATAACTTTAGGGCATCTTAATTTTGGTAATGGGGGGAATGAAACTAATTCATCTTATTCTGCAAAAGGAGCTATGAGTGATTTTATCAATGACAGCAGTAATGAAGTTAAGGCTAGATTTAGAGTGCAGTTTGCAAATCTAAATCCGGGTTCTGCCAGCTTCCTGGTCATGGACTTTGTTAGATTTGATGTTACACTCGGAAACATAAGTATGGATGTATCAGAAGGCATAACTCAGAATTTCAGTTTTACATTAAAAAGCGGCTATTATAATTGGAAAATCACTTGTCTGGATGAATTAAACCATGAAAACAGTTCAGAAAACAAGCTAATAAAATCCGATTTAACTTTCCCGGCAATAACTAATATGAATGCAAATCAGACTAATATTACAGTCAATTCATACATATGCTTAAATGTCACAGTCAGCGATACTTTTTCTGATGTAAATACAACATGGGCAAAGATTAGAGACCCGGACAACCTTGAATTGAATGTATTCCTATATGATAATCATACAACCTCTTGCGACAGCCAAATTAATGATGGTACCTACTCCAGAGAATGGGAAGTCACAAAACAGGGCCTGTATAATTGGACAATAACATATGCAAACGATACTGCTGGCAATCTAAATTCTTCAGCCACAAACCTGGTATGGAATAGTACTTCAACAGGCAGCTTAAATGTGAATCTCTTAGCACCGGCAGCTAATATTAAAATAAATGAATCTGAACCAATAATCAACTATACATACAACCATATTTGCTATGTAGAGTGTATCAGCTCATCAGATAATTGCACTGATGTAAACATATATGCACAATATAACTTTAGCGGAATTAGTGATATATCTACCTCATCAACATATTTAGTAAACCTTGAAGACTCTTATTCATGCAGTAATTTATCTCCGGGCCAGGAATGCAATCACACATTCACAATAAGAAGCGACTATACTGGTGGAGCTACTATATGGAACATATTGTGTAAAGCATCTTCTGCTAACTTTGGAGATTATTCCTCTACTAATAGCATCAATATAACAATCAACGATCATCCCATTGCACAATTTAGTTTTCCAACCAATGGAACATGGCTCAATAACATAGAGACATTGAATGCATCATCATCAACCGATGATTCAAACATAACAAAATACATCTTTGAAATAGACAATAATACTAATTTTGATAGTTCTGCAATCTTATGCAATAGTGCAGATATAAACTGCACATTTAACACCTCAAGCCAATCAGAATGTGATGAAGATACATTTAATTGTTATATCAGATTAAACGTGACTGACTCTGATGGCCTGGAGAACAGTACTTATATCTCCATTCAGATTGACAATACAAAACCAAGAGCAAGCCTAAATTCACCTTTAAACAATACCTGGGACAGTGATGGAACCATAGATTTCACATACACACCATATGACACCAACATACATACATGTATCTTATATCATAATGCTTCAGGCTTATTTATTGCAAATAAAACCAATAACACAGTTGTAAATGGCACTCAAGATGTATTCTCAATCAATTTAAGTGATGGAAATTATATATGGAATATATGGTGTAATGATAGTGCAGGTAACTCTGCTTTCAATAATACGAATTACAGCATAAATGTAGATACAACATATCCAAAAATAAACTTTGCTGGGGGAACAGCAGATAACAATTCATATTTTAACAGAGACTGGATATATGTTAACATAACAGCAAATGATGATAACGAAGCAAACATTACATTCTACCTATTTAACTCCAGCAAAGAAGAGATTAATGTGACTACATTACCAGCAGGTACTAGGGGTGTTAATTTCACTGAATTAAGAGATACCAATGAAGTATATTATTACAATGTTACAATAGAAGACTATGCCAATAATAAGAACAGTACAGAAACAAGAAAAATCACATTAGACACCAAATACCCTTCTATAGATTTTGCCGGAGGAACAGCAGGCAATGATTCATATTTTAACAGAGATTGGATTTATGTTAATGTATCAATCATGGATGATAACACAAACATAACTATATTCTATCTATATAATTCAAGCTCTAACTTGATAAACAGCACCAACTTTACAGATGGCACAACCTACATAAACTTTACAGGATTGACAGACACTAATGAAGTGTATTATTATAATGTTACTCATATAGATAAAGCGGGTTTTGAGAATTCAACTGAAACTAGAAATATTACCCTAGATTCCATAAATCCATTAATAGGGCTAAACGAGCCAGACAATAATACCTTAACAAATAATAACAATCTACAATTCAATTATACTCCAGTAGATACTTACCTAAAGAATTGCTCTTTATGGGGAAATTTTTCAGGCAATTGGCAATTAAATCAAACAAACACAAGTCCAACAAATGGTTCTAAAAACAGCTTTAACTCAATAACACTAGAAGATGGAAGCTACGTCTGGAATGTTGAATGTTATGATAAAGCAGGAAACAGTGCCTTTAATAGCAGTAATTATACTCTAGAGATTGATACAACCCCCCCTGCGCAGTTTAATTTAGTTTATCCTCCAAACAATACATATTCAACTGACACAACTCCTTTCTTCAACTGGTCAGAGCCAAGTGAAAGTAATTTCGATAATTATACAATAATATTCGACGATAATAGTGACTTTAGTTCTCCTGACAAAAATTACAGTACTATTGGAAATATCTCTAACTCAAGCTTCACTATTCCCCCCTATAATTCTCTCGATAATAACACAATATATTATTGGAAAGTTATAGCATATGATACATTAGGATATAGCAAAGACTCAACCCAGGTATTTATTTACGGGACAGATAATATTTTGCCTATTATCAATTTAGAAAGCCCGCAAAATAACTCAGAAGAAGCAGCTAGTTCAATTATAAATTTCCAGTTTAATGTTACAGACGCAAATGATATCTCAAATTGTTCGCTTGTGATAAACGGCGCTATTGATCCAGATGACATAACATCAAATCCGACAAGAAACACAACAATTACTATAAGCAGAGTGCTAAGTAACGGTTTTTATAATTGGAGCATCAACTGTACAGATATTGCAGGAAACACAAATAAGTCAAAAACAAGAAACCTATCAATAAATGTTCAAATCCCGGGAGAGATATTCTTTGAAACATATTCTTCTAATGCCGCCTCAATTTATTTGAACAGGACAGAAGAAGGCACAGGATACTCAAACTCAGCTACATGTCGTAGAGATCAATCAATTGAAGTGATTGAAGCAGTCACAACTCAAGGCATAGGAAAAAATGGGTTCCTGATAAAGGGTTTGCAGCCAATAAACTTTACAGGCCATTTCGTAAATGACAAAGCACCAATCATCACATGGAGACTATATCATGATTATGACAACGGAAGCGGGTGGGTACAACTAGCACAAGACGGCAATGACGCTAGTGGAGGAACAGGAACTGATGTGAACGACATTGCCTCTAGTGTAAAAAATTCCACACCAGCAGGAGATATATACCTAAATAGCAGCGGCAGATTAAGGTTAACTGCAAATATCTGGTATACTACTGGAGGAACCTCATATACATGCTACCATTACTATGATAATGGAAATTCTTTTGTGAAGTTGTTCGGTTATGTATTGGGATTTTTAGATGCTAATATAAGCAGCCCCCTGGCAGACCCAGAACTGATAGAAGGCTCTAATTTCAATGTTTCATGCGATATCAGATGTGATGATGGCTGGTGCATGAATACAAAAGTCTATGTTCAATATAAAACACCATCAACATCATGGACTGATATTAGCACAACCGGAAACTTAGTTCTTGCTGATGGTGAAACAAACCCCCAAGTTATCGGAGATATTAATCTGACTCAAAAAATAAACTTCAGCATTAAAGCCAATACCATATCAAGAAATAATGCAATAAGGTGCAGAGCTGAATCCACATATTCGAATTCAACCGGAGCAGTAAACACTACTATAACTATAAGAGATGCAACATACCCAACAGTTTCATTAAATAACCCCCAAAATAATAGCTGGGAAAGTGATGGAAATGTAACATTCTATTATACACCAGACGATAATCATAATGTTTCTAATTGCTCTTTAATCATTAATAATAAAATAAATCAGACAAATACAACTATCCAAAACCATGGTTCAAATAATTTCACATTAACTAGCCTAAATGAAGGAAGTTATAATTGGAGTATTAATTGTACAGACTCATTTGATAACACTAATAGTTCAGAAACATGGATATTTAATATTGACACTACTTATCCTAAGATTTTTTTCGGTAATGGCACAGAAGACAATAACACATATTTTAACAGGGATTGGATTTATGTTAATGTATCAATCATAGATGATAATACAAACATAACTATATTCTATCTATATAATTCAAGCTTTAATCTGATAAACAGCACCAATTTTACAGATGGCACAACTTACATAAACTTTACAGGATTGACAGATATTAATGAAGAGTATTATTATAATGTTACCCATATAGATAAAGCAGGGAATATTAATACAACTGAAACAAGGAAAATAACTCTTGACACAAATAATCCAGAAATTGACTTTGCCGGGGAAACAGAAGATAACAATTCGTACTTTAACAGAGACTGGATATACATCAACATAAGTGCCAGTGATGATAACGAAGCAAACATTACATTCTACCTATTTAACTCCAGCAAAGAAGAGATTAATGTGACAACATTACCAGCAGGCACTAGAAGCGTTAATTTCACTGAATTGACTGATACCAATGAAGTGTATTATTATAATGTTACAATTATTGACAAGGCTAATAATATTAACTCGACAGAAACAAGAAAAATCACATTAGATACTAAATACCCATCTATAGATTTTGCCGGAGGAACAGCAGACAACAACACATACTTTAACAGGGATTGGGTTTATGTTAATGTCTCTATTACAGATGATAACACAAATATAACTATATTCTATCTATATAATTCAAGCTTTAATCTGATAAACAGCACCAATTTTACAGACGGAACAACCCATATAAACTTTACAGGATTGACAGATACTAATGAAGTGTATTATTATAATGTTACAATTTTTGATAAGGCAAATAATATTAATTCCACTATAACCAGAAAGATTACTTTAGATGATACTAATCCAAGAGCAAGCTTAAATTCACCTTTAAACAACACATGGGACAGTGATGGAACAATAGATTTCACTTATACACCATATGACACTAACATACATACATGTATCTTATATCATAATGCTTCCAGCTTATTTATTGCAAATGAGACTAATGATACAGTTATTACCAGCACTCAAGATGTATTCTCAATCAGTTTAAGCGACGGAAATTATGTGTGGAATATATGGTGTAATGATAGTGCAGGTAACTCTGCTTTCAATAATACGAATTACAGCATAAATGTAGACACAACATACCCGGAAATTGACTTTGCCGGCGGAACAGCAGACAATGATTCATACTTCAACAGGGGCTGGATATACATTAATGTAACAGCAGATGATGATAACGAAGCAAACATTACATTCTATCTATTTAACTCCAGCAAAGAAGAGATTAATGTGACAACATTACCAGCAGGCACTAGAAGCGTTAATTTCACTGAATTGACTGATACCAATGAAGTGTATTATTATAATGTTACAATAGAAGACTATGCCAATAATAAGAACAGTACAGAAACAAGAAAAATCACATTAGATACAAGTAATCCGCAAATTGGCTTTGCTGGAGGAACAGCAGACAACAATTCATACTTCAATAGAAACTGGATATATGTCAATGTATCAATCATAGATGATAACACAAATATAACTATATTCTATCTATATAATTCAAGCTTTAATCTGATAAACAGCACTAATTTTACAGATGGCACAACTTACATAAACTTTACAGGATTGACAGACACTAATGAAGTGTATTATTATAATGTTACAATTTTTGATAAAGCAAATAATATTAATTCTACTGTAACCAGAAAGATTACTTTAGACACAACTTACCCAGCTATAGAATTTACAGACCCAACACAACCTAACAACACCAACCAAAGCTCGGTAAATATAATAATTAATGTAACTCACACAGAAGAGAATCCTAATACAATCATATTATATGTAAACGAAAGCCATAACCAAAGCAGGCAATACTCTGGCACTTATACAAATTTCACTTTGACTAATTTAAATGACGGAACATATACTTACTATGTATGGCTGAATGACTCTGCCGCTAATACAAACAGAACAGAAACAAGAACAATAACAATAGATACAACCCCCCCAGTTATTAACCTAATAAATCCTGAAAATAATACATGGAGAAATAATGAAAGTAAGCAGGTCTTATTTGAATATAATGCCTCAGATAGTTTATTGGAAATTGCTAATTGCTCATTGATATTAAACAATCAAATAAATCAAACAAATTATACATTGCAAAAGGATAAAACACTGAATTTCACAGAATCTCTGGCTAATGGCAATCATACTTGGAGCATAAATTGCTCTGATACTGTTGGTAATATAAATAATTCAGAACAATGGCTAATAAAAGTAGATTTGACATTCCCAAGAATCGCGAACATAAATGTAAATGTTACTAATGCATCTACAACAACATATATTTGCTTAAATGCAACAATAACAGACACAGGCTCTGGTGTAAATTGGACTAAAGTATATATTCTGCCCCCAAGTGGAAAAAGTGAACCAGTATTCCTGTACAACAATATAACCACATCCTGCGACCAGAGTGATACAGATAATGTTTATTCTGCAGAGTACAGGCTTGCAGAAGTAGGAGAATATAACTGGACAACAATAGAAGCAAATGATACTGCAGGCAACCTAAATTCTACAGTTGTCGGATTAATCTGGGACAGTACAACAATAGGTACAATGACAGTGAATATGACTTCTCCAACAACAAACTTGGAAATAAATGAATCAGACCAGGGAATTAATTATACATATAACCAGACATGTGCAGTCATTTGTGATGACACTCCCCAAAATTGCACAAACGTTTATTTATATGCACAATACAATCTAAGTGGAGCAGCTGATATTACTAATACAACCAAATACTTAGAAAATTATGCTGATAATTACTTCTGTGGAAATCTTACAGCAGGCAATACAACCCCATGCAGCTATACATTTACTATACGCTCCACATTAGATGGTGGTGCAAGGTTATGGAATGTCTGGTGCAGGGCAGACTCTGATCTAGTTGGCAGCTATCTTTCAGATGAAAATGTAAATATAAGCGTGAATGATCATCCAACAGCAGCAATCACCTATCCAGCTAATGCCGCTTGGCTGCACAGCATTGAAAGACTAAATGCAGCTGCTAGCTCTGATGACCAAAGTATAATAAATTATACTTTCTTTTTAGATAATAATTCTAATTTCTCCTCTCCTTCATTAATTTGCTCATCCAGCCAGGAAAACTGCAGTTTTGATACATTAACACAAACTCAATGCGCAAATAATAGCATGAGTTGTTATTTACAGCTAAATGTGACAGATTCTGATGGACTGAAAAACAGCACATATATTACAATAGCAATAGACAATGATGGCCCAGCAGCAGCATTAGATATGCCGTCAAACTGGACTAATATTACAGCCAATTCTTACAAGCTAAATGCTACAATAAATGATACTGGCATTGGTGTAAATGTGACTATTTTCTTATACAGAGAGAATGATACAGAGACATGGAAAAATGCATGTAGTGATACAGAGGGCATTAGTCCATTTAATTGCAGCTGGAACCTGGCCATATTACCAGACGGAAATTACTATCAGATTCGGGTTTATGCAAATGACAGCTTAGGCAATATAGGAAACAATTATACAACCCACAATATAACAATAGATAGAAAGCCCCCTATTATTTATCTTGAAAGCCCGCAAAACAACACATGGAGCAGGGAGAATGTAACATTCTACTACAATGTCTCAGACAAAACATCAAATATTGCCAATTGCAGCTTAATAATCAACGGAATAATAAACCAAACAAATATCTCACTAAGTGAAGACATAAGTTTAAACTTCACCATAAATAGCTTTAATGACGGAAACTATAATTGGAGCATAAATTGTACCGATGCTTTAGGTAATCAAAACAATTCAGAGACAAGAATAATAAAAATAGATAACACCCCGCCAAATGTTATTTTAGACAACCCCAAAAACTTCACAAATATTTCTGCTGCCAGCTATACTATCAATGCTTCAGCAGCAGACTCAGGCATAGGTGTTAATGCAACGGTATTTTATTATAGAGAGAACAGCACTGCCCAGTGGAATTTAATATGTACCAATGAAACCTTGCCTTATAGATGCTCATGGGACACCGGCTCTTTGACAGAAGGCAATAATTATCAAGTTAAAGTTCATGCAAATGACAGCTTAGGCAATGTAGGTTTAAATGATACCCATTATAATATAACAATTGATAGAACTCCGCCGACAATAAACTTATTTGAGCCAGCTAATGATGAGCAGGATACTGATGGAACTATTATTTTCAAATATAACGCAACAGATACACTTTTAGGAATAACCAACTGCAGCTTAATAATTAATGATACTATTAATCGAACCAACCACACAATTACAGAAGGTATTAGTCAAAACTTTACATTAACCAATGTAGCAAATGGTGATTATACATGGAACATTAATTGCACAGATTCAGCAGGAAATCAAGATAGCTCAGAAATAAGAAACCTGACAGTAAACCCTGACACAGACCCCCCAATTATTAATTTAACTTCTCCAAAAGATGCACTTACTCTGTCTTATAATGATATAACTTTCAGCTTTAATGTAAGTGATGCTTTATCTGGTATTGCAAATTGCAGTTTGATTATCAATGGCACAGTAAACCAGACTAATCAAACTGCAATTACTAAAGATCAAATAAATAGTATTTTTACTATTGATGATATGCCAGACGGCGATTATTTATGGAACATAACATGTACAGATACAGCCTCAACCCCAAATATTGGATATAGTAAAACATTCGAACTGACCATACAGGAAGCAACTACCCTAATAGTTAACCTAAGCTTAGACAGGTCTTCTTATGAAAGCACAGCCACATCTGGAGAACTGGCAAACATATCTACATCAACAGAAGATCAATTCGGCAACACCAGAATTACTAATATCACAGTAAGCATAATTAAAGCAAACACAACAATTCCCTGGTGGAACTCCAGTTATCATTACAGGCGAATTATAAACATATCTAATAACTATAATGGAACCCTGGAAACTGATTATACTATAAACCATACCATAGATACTCAAATTCTCATAAATGACAGTAAGATTCAGGCAAGTGGCTCTGATTTAAGGATAGCATTCTGGAACAATGGAACAAATAGCTGGCAAGAGCTTGACAGAATAGTATCCGGCATTAACACAACCAACACAAGTATATTATTCAAGACCCAAAAAAATATCTCCACGAACACATCAGACTCAAGCTATTATGTCTACTATGGCAATTTAAGTGTAACAAGCCCGCCAGAAAATAAATCAAAAGTATATTTCTATTATGACAGTTTTGACGATGACACAAGAAGCAGATATAATACAACACTAGCATTTGATGATCCATTTAATACTCTTCAGGCCGCTGATGAAGATGATGATTCGACCATAACACACAATGCAACAGGAGGAAATATCAGATATACTGGGACAGGAGGAAGAGGAAAATCTATAAGAGTAGAAACATTATCTATAAAAGACCTTATCATTGAAGTTGAACAGAATTTTGATTATTATCCAGATGGCTTAACTGTATTTTTCCAGTTAGGTGCCAGGATAACCGGAACTAGCTATTATTTCTTTAATATTCCAAATGAAGATCTCTATGATGAAGAAACACAGATCGCAAGATATAATGACGGGATAAAGTCTAGTCTATTTAATAAAAAGTTGCAGCAATACTCAGATGATACATACTATAAATTCAAGTTCATGGTATATGATATAAATTCCAGCACTACAGCATTAAGAGTCTTTATGGATGATACAGAAGTCTTGAGCCATAATGATTCTGCTGCTAATAGGATCACAGATCCTGGCAGTTTTGGTACAGGCAGTGTTCAATTTGTAGGAAACTGGGATAATCTAACAGTCAAAAGATACATCTTAGATGAACCAACATCTGCATCAGGCAGTGAAGAAGAAAGGATTGAAATAAGAAACAGCGAAACAGATTCTGATGGAATATATCAATTTTTCTTTAATACAACAAACAAAACTTATGCAAACTATAGTGTCATATCCTTAGCTGCTAAACCCCCTTACTATAGTAATGGCATCGGCGTTAAATTCTTCGAGATAAGATCAGATACAACACACCCAACTATTACCCTAAATTACCCAACAATCTTCTTAAATCTGACAGATATGTCAATAAATTTCAACTGGACAGCAGATGACAGGATTGATAGAAACATAACATGTAATTTAACCATCAACGGTAAAGTCAATATATCAGATATAGATAGCCTGGACGAGACACCAATAAATTATACTATAAACAACATAGCTGAAGGAACGCATTATTGGAACATAACTTGTATAGACGACCATAATAACACAAATACCAGTTTAACTTACTCCCTTACCATTATTGATGAGCCAAAGAATCTAAATGCCAGTTTATCATCAGATAATGTGAGTATAATAATAAACTGGACAGGTAAAACCTACTCAGCCACTTACAACATACATATAGTTGATGATTATACTACCCCATTCTCAACAACACCAAATGTAACAGGAATAACTGGCTTGAATTGGACAGACAAAAATGCTAATCAATCTACAAAAAGATTCTACAAAGTCACAACTATTAGGGGAAATGCCAATAAAACCACCTCAAAAACAGTAGGAAAGTATGAAGTTGAACTATTAAATAATTCAGAATCTGGCACAGACTGGAACTTAATAAGCATACCATTTAAACTAAATAAATGGGAATTAAATAATGGAACTAACAATGGTTATGATTTTCCTGTCAAACCGGCAAGATGCATAATTACCCTATGGAGATACAACGATTCTATAGGTTGGGAAAGGACAAATTATGATAATGGAAACTGGAGTCCTGCAACAGAAAGCGATAATTTTACAAGATTAGAGCAGGGAAAAGGCTATTGGGTTGAGGTTAATAAATCATGCAACCTTACTTTTATTGGAGAAGTACCGACAGAAGATACCAACTTTAGCTTGTTATCGGGATGGAACATGGTAGGTTGGTACTCAACAAACTCTTCTAACCTGCTGATAGTAGGAGAGCCGCCATATTATCCAATAATTGTGGATCCTATAAACTCTGTTGATACAATAGATAAGTACAATACAATTACAGATTCTTTTGAAGTTACATTCCATCATAATGGGTGGGGCTGGTGGCCATCCGACGATAATCAAGATTTCACAACAATAAATCCCACAATAGGCTATTATTTCGATGTAAATCAGGCTGCTTCATGGCAGCACGACCCAAATACATAGTATGAACATAGTACAATAGAGAGTACAAAACAACAAGATGTAATAAAAACATAAAAAAATGAATAACACAAATAAGAAAGAAAGAAACACAATCAATTATACTGCATATATATTGCTAATTATATTGCTAATATTAATAGTATCAGCAATAACATATTCAATGCCAGTACCGCATGGTATTGATGGCAATATCTACGAATTAGATAGTCTGACTCCAGTAGGAAATAATATCGACTTCAGTATCCATGACATAACAACAGGAGAGTTCATCCAGGGAAAAACAAAAAACAATGGATACTATTCAGCTGCATTGAATGGTAATAATGGAAACACAATAATAATCAAGACATGGAATAAACATCATTCCTCAAACAGAACAATCATCCTAAACAGTGTAATGCATAATGTAGATCTATTGCTTAATATGACAATGCCTCAGTTCCCGCCAAATATTACTTCCATCCCTATAACAGAAGCAATAGAAGACATGCCCTATACATACCAAATAAAAGCAGAGGATGAAAATAATGATATTTTGACATACTCATTGCTAATCTATCCATATGGAATGTATATTAACTCTAACACAGGCCTTATAGAATGGCTGCCAGAAAATGATGATGTAGGTATGCATAATATAATAGTGCAAGTTAGTGATAATATCTATACAATAAACCACTCATTCAATATTGATGTTATAAATGTAAATGATCCTCCGGAAATAATTTCAGGAGAAATCATCTCTGCTATTGAGGATCAATTATACAAATATGATGTAGAAGCTATTGATGTTGATAATGAGATATTATACTATTATTTAGATGAAAAACCAGATGGAATGAGCATCAATTTAACAACAGGCCTTATAGAATGGCTGCCAGAAAATGATGATGTGGGTGATAACAACATAACAATAAGAGTAAGTGACGGCAATTTGGACGCAATAAAATCATTCACTATCGAGGTTATGAATACAAACGACGAATTTATAATTAATTCTACACCAATAACAACTGCATTAGAAGATGGACTATATACTTATGATGTTGACGCATATGATATTGACAAAGAGGATATATTAGAATACTCATTAATTGTCTCTCCATTCGGAATGGATATCAACACTTCAACAGGATTAATTAAATGGATTCCTTCAAACGAGCAAGTGGGTAATAATAGTGTTGTTATACAAATCTCTGACAACACTATATCACAAAATCAATCATTCATTATTAATGTCTTAAATGTTAATGACGCCCCGGATATAACCTCACAGCCAATAAGAACAGCATATGTTTCAACAATGTACATATACGATGTAGATGCCTCTGATCCGGATAAGGATATATTAGAATATTCTTTATTAGAAAAACCAATAAACATGAATATTAATAAACATACTGGCATAATAAAGTGGGTTCCACAAAAAAGCCATATCGGAAATAACACTATAATAATAGAAGTAACTGATAAAAATTTGGGCTCTACCCAAATATTCAATATTATTGTATATGATGACGAACAACCCACTATCAAAACTGGAAGCAGTAGAAATAAGCAAACAAAAGACAAAGCACCAAAAAATAAGACTTGGGATATAATAGGAATACCAGAAGAACTTTCAACAGAAAAAACCATAATAAGAACCATAAAAAATCCAAGCGAAATGATAGAGAGAATCGATATAAAAGGTAAAATAAAACAAGACATTAAAATAAATGTGAAAGAATTGGCAAGAAGGCCCATTAATACAAAAAACTTAGATAAAAAAGTTTACAGATATATAGAGATGCTTTTTGATTCTGGGAATTCTCAAGCCAAAACAAAAGAAGAAATAGTATATGTAGAGAGCATAAATATACAATTTAAAGTAGAGAAAGGTTGGTTAGAAGAAAATAAAGCTGAATTCTCAGACATAATATTAAACAGGTATGTAGATAATCAATGGAAAGAGTTGGTAGCTAAATATATAGGAACTAAAAACAATCATATTTACTTTGAGGCAAAAACCCCGGGTTTCAGTTATTTTGCAATATCGCTAAAAGACATAATAAAACCAGATAAAGTGACAATAACAGGGCCAAAAGAGCCCCACATTGTATCAGGAATTATATTTAAAAACAATAGAAATGTACAAGTCGGAAATGGAACAGAGATCATAATCACTAATAAAGACACCGGCCAGATCTTTAAAGGAAAAACAGGCATCAGCTTAAACTCAGGCCAATATTATCTGATAATTAACGGAAATAAGGGAGATATGATATATATTGAGATAAAAAAATGGGGTAGATCTTTCAAAACACAGTTTACTTTAGAAAGTGATATGAAAGAAGTTGATTTAATACTAACTGATAAAGGCCTATTCCCAATAACAGGGTATAGCACTATTTATAGTATCTCACCATTAAATCACTTAACCAACAATAGCCCTGCAATTAACTCTATAATTATACTGGCTCTTTTAACTATACTTTATTCAATATATATTGCTTATAAAAGAAAAACATTAAAAAAGAAAAACCATCAGGAAAAGAAAGAACAAGACACAAAAAAAGAGGATTTAATATGAATAAAAATTATTTAATGTTATTTATCAGTATTATATGCCTCATCCTAATATCTCATATTATTAACGCTCCAGACCTGCCGCATAATGTAAAAGGAAGGGTATTCCATTCAGACGGCATTACTGGAGTAGATGACGGAATAATTGTTATGATCAACAACACAAATAATAACAACTATGTCACAACCCAGGTTTATTCCCCCCCATTCGAAAAGGGCTGGTATGGTACTACCATAGAAGGCACTGATTATGATACAATAATTGTAATGGCTTGGAACACTACAGCATATGGCATAAACACAACAACACTTGCACCGACCACAACCTCTGCTAACATCGTACTAAATACAACTCGCCCAAGTGAAACAAATGTAACAATAATAATCCCTTCCGACCATACTATGTTTAATATAACAAATTATTTTAATGTCACTGTTAAGGTTGGTGTTATTGGAGGAACTGATGGAGGAGATTGTACTGCAACCATAAGTTTTAGCAACAGTGATGTATTAAAGCTTGCACCTTCTGAATCTGCAGCTCATGATATAGGGCCAATAAGTCTGGGAGATACTAAAGAAACTAATTGGAATATAAGCGGAAATTTAACTGGCAGCCCGAATATTACTATCATTGCTAATTGTACAAATGACGGATTAAATTTTGATAATTTAAACAGCTATACCGCATATAATATAACAATACAGGACGATGAAGCACCGGCAGTAGAACTCATATATCCGGGAAATAACTCAAAAATAACAGCATCTAATTCCCAAATAGTCTTCAAATATAATGTATCTGATAATTCAAATATCGCAAATTGTTCACTAATAATAAACGGAAAAATAAATCATACAAATCATACCATTTCAAAAGAAATAACACAAAATTTTACTCTGCTGCTAACCAACAATACATATAATTGGAGTATTAATTGTACTGAGGATAGTACAGGCCGCAATACAGGCTCTTCTCCTATCTTCAATTTGACTATCATTACTAATACTGCACCCACAGTAACTGACATTGATGTTGATGATCCAATTGATTTAACAGTGGGCTCAACAACTATTATATATTGCAATGCGACAATAACCGATGAAAATGGCGTTGATGATATACGAAGTGTTAATTCGACACTTTATTATACTCCTGTTGGCGTTTTATCAGATGATGATAATAATGACCATTATACAAACAATACCTGTGAGAATATATCAAGTACTGCAAATACCATAGATTATGTCTGTTCCTTTAATGTCTATTACTATGCAGACAATGGAATTTGGACATGTAACATAAGTGCATTTGACAATATCAGCAATATTGGCAGCGATGCAATAGGAACAACAGTAAGTGAATTATTAGCTATAGATGTCTCCCCCTATATTATTGATTATGGAGAAATAGGGCCTGGCGAGAACTCATCAGACGATTTTAAGCTAAACATAACAAATTTTGGAAATATAGACTTTAATGTAACAGTAGATGGTTTTGCCAGGGAAGATGAAGATAATCTGTCAATGAACTGCACAAGAGGGAACATATCAATCGAATATCAAAAATATTCAATACATGAAAATCAGCTTTATTATGAGATGAACAATCTATCTGATTTACCCGCTTTAATTAGTAATTTCACATTACCACAGAGAACTAACGACACAACATATAAAAGGGATAAAAACCATACATACTGGAAGATGGGTTTACCCTATGGAATTCAAGGAAATTGTGCTGGTTTTGTTGTAGTTACAGGAATTAAAAGTTGAACAAAATGAAACAGCCTAATTTAAAAAAACATATCCGGTTTTTGGCTATTATCCTTCTCATCCTATTGAGCTTTCTTCTGTTAAATATAGTCACTGTAAAAGCTGATTTTTACGAATTAATCTACAAGTGTGAAAATAATCAGTGTGTAGAAGGGGATATTGCAGAATGGAATATAAAAATTAATAATGAAGGCGATAGCAAGATTGAAGTCAAAACTATCGAAATAAGAGACAGCATAAACAATAGCATTATAGCTATCTTTGATACAGACTATTATCCGCTAATGGACTATAGGGGGGACCTATTTGTAATACAGGCCAAACAAGAAAGAACAAAGACAATAAGAGCAGAAATACCAAAAGCTAACAATGGCACCAGCCTAATATATCACCTATGTTTTACAAATGCTGTTAACGAACCATATCTATCAAGAGATGAGATCTATACTGTTGAACACTGTTATAGTGATAGAAACGAGATTATGCCAATTCTAAAATGTGCCTCGAACTCTTCCTGTAATAATGATGAATACTGCCTAGACAACGAATGTGTAAAGCTTGAATGTGGCTATTGCCAGTATATATCCTTCCATAGGTGTGCTAATTTCGAATGTTGTGATTCTAATAAATGTGAAGAAGACGAGGCTTGTAAAAAGAGAAGATGCATCAAGCTTGACTGCATGGAGAACGAATACCTATCTGAACATATATGCATACCACTAAACTGCTCCTCAAATGAATTTATTTTTAATCATAGTTGTGTAGGAATAAACTGTGGGGAGGATGAATTTATTCTTAATCGCAGCTGTGTAAGGCTGAATTGCAGCGAAGATGAATTTATTCTTAATCGCAGCTGTGTAAGGCTGAATTGCAGCGAAGATGAATTTATTCTTAATCGCAGCTGTGTAAGGCTGAACTGTATGTTTAATGAAACAGCAATAAGCCATAAATGTCAGGCTCTAAAATGTTATTTCTTCCAAAAAATAGCAAACAACAGATGCATAAACAACAAGCCATTAATATTCAAACTAAGCATAGAATTTATTATTGTTTCAACTATTATTGCTATCCTTATAATAGATATAAAAAGATATAAATCAACTATTACAAAAAAAGAAAAGAGTTTAAAAATAGAAGAAAAGTAGGTTAAACTAATGAGACTAAAATTAGTAACATTCCTATTGCTGGCATGTTTATTGAATAGTATAGGCTATGCTATAAGCATAGGTGTAAGCCCGGGAAGAGTAACATTCGGCAATTTACTAAAAGAAGGCTATGCAGAAAGAACAATAAGAATAACTACAAACAGCCCTGAAGATATCACAGCCCATTTTACACCCAGCGGAGAAATTGTGCCTTGGATAAAATTCGAGCCAAATAACACAGTATTTAGCATGTCTTCAACTAACCCCCACATACTAAAGATTATAATTATTCCACCAAATGATACAAGGAGTGATAGCTACTCCGGCAAAATAGATTTTGTTACAGACCGCTTTGGTAGTCCCACTGGAAGAGCAGGCGGACTTGTCAAGGCAGCAGTAACAATGACATTACTTGCAACAGTCTCAGACATAGAAACAATAGCATGTAGGGCAGGTGCCTTTTCACTCAAAGATATTGAGATAGGGTTCCCAATAGAACTCTCATACACAGTAAATAATGATGGAAATGTCAGAATAAAACCAAAAGTAGAGTTCGACATATGGGATCAGCTGCAAGAAAACCTGATATTAACCGAAGAATTCACAAGTGAAGAAATATTGCCGACAGTAGAAAAGAAGTTTGTAAAACAGATCTTTCCAGAAGGCTTAGAAATAGGCCAGTATTGGGTAAATATTGATATAGATGAATGCAAAGCAGGAACTTTGACAAGTTTTAGTGTTGTAGAAAAGGGAGGAATAATAGATAATGGCTTACTAGAAAAAGTAAGTAACAAAGTATGGGCTTATGTAAGAGAACCGATTGAGATAATAGCCACATTCAAGAATACCGGACCGCGAACAGCCTCAGCTAAATTCAAAGGCAATATTAAGCTGGAAGACAAAATTGTAGAAGTAATTGAGACTGAAGAAGTTGATGTAGAAAGCGGTGAAACTATTGGCCTAAAAACATTTTTTGAGCCCTCAGAGCCTGGAAGATATGTTATCAGCGGAAGAATAATCTACAATAGAAAGATGACATTCGAGAAAGGCAGTATTTTGAATGTAAGACCTGCTCCAGAAAAACAACAAGAAGGAAAAACCACATATGTCCTGCTAGTGATATATCTCGTTATATTAATTTCAATATTATTTATGATAAGAAAGATTATTAAAGCAAAGAAAAAGAGAAAATAGCCTTTTTAGTAACAATATCCAGTTACATTTCCAACCAATAATTATATTCATTTCACATCCTATTCTCTTACTACGGAACATATATCATACAAAGCAGTAGTAATACTTATGAACATGCCCTAAAACAAGAAGAGTCTTACTATCATAAGACAATTATAGGTATAAGACTTTCTTGTCTTATAAGGTATAAGTATGATTATGAATTCTATAATTTATATACAACAAGCAAAAAGTAAATTTCTAAGATATAACCAATCAAATGCATTAATTTTACTATACTAATTAAGTAATTGGTTAATTACTATAATAGATTAATTAATTAACTACTATAAATAAATAATTATTGTATATTCTTAAGCATAGTCATAAAGAAAATACAGCAGTACAGTATTTAATTAAAAATCGAAACATTTATATATGAGCATAGTTTAGATTATAATAAGATACCTTTTCCAATACTGATTTGGAATTTTAAAGACAAAAATGGAGATAACAACACTATTTGCCGAACAAAAATGGAATATCATTAAATCGCTCTCCAAAGACAAATTCTCCCCATTACAGCTTGCTGAAAGATCAGACACCACGATAGCCAATATAAGCCAGCAATTGAGGCTCTTAGAAGCAGCCGAATTAGTTAAAAAAGAAAAGATTAAAAATAGGGAAAGGGGCAAGCCCAGAACACTATTCTCATTATCTAATGATTATGTTTTTCTTGTTTCTGCTATGAAAAATTTTGCTAAAAAAAGGCTGTTAGTATTATCAGATTATCATAAAGTCATCCTAAGGATACTATTCCTGGAAAATACAGACCTTCATTATTATCTTGCGAAGTTTTACTGGAAAATAGAGGAATACCTTGACAGCATAAAAGCAATAATAGTCCTTCCTGATGGAAATGAAATAAAGGTCGTGATTGTAGCAGATAAAGCAAAAGAAATTGAAAGGAAAATAAGCCCCGTAGAGATAAAAAAGCCGAATAAGGAATCTAAATCAATCAAGATCCGGGGTATTACTCAAGATGAACTGGTAAAACTGGTAAAACAAGGAAAACATCCATTTTCTTCTGTAGAAGATTTGCAGGTTATTTACGATCCTGAAGGGATTATATCAGATTTAGAAAAACAAGGAGGAAACAGCTAAGAAAACAGCAGGTAATATTTGAAAAAATTCAAGGCAAAAAAAGAATAAGGCAAATCATGATCAACACCTAAAACACCTCGTGGTTATTTTTTTACCTTATATCTGGTTTGCCCTGGATTTTCATTGTTCAGAAAATATTCAAAAAAACAAAAATCCGTTTTTGAAAAACGGTGGTGGTGCCTATAAAAGTCATAATATGAAATAACACACATATATCATATTCACGATAATTGTGAACGTAAATGTAAATGTTTGAATGTGAATGTAAATGAAAATGCAATTGTATAACTAAGAGGAGGTTAAACGAAAATGAAAATGAAAGTACAAACAGTTAAAACAATTCTGGCCCTGATTATAATAAGCATGATGGCCGCCATGGCAATGGCTGCCCCGACCGGTCCGGCAAATATCATAAGGGGGACAGACGGCAGAAGAACATCATTTGGTGAAACAGACCCCACAACAATTCAGGCTCAGGGAGGTAATGTAACCCAGCTGACAATTAACATAACCACAGGAACAGATAAATGGCAGGGTTATTACGGAAATATAAGCGGCACAATAACACTGGATGATGGAGACGGCAACACATTATATGATTGGTACGATGAAACAATATCTGTAGTGGGGGAGATATATGCAGCTAACCAAAGCGGAATTACCTGGTCTGATGTTATCTGCGTAAACCTAACTGGAAATGGTACCTTAGGGCATGAGGGTATTAATCAGACAATATTAGAAGATATGTATGGTATAGCCCATTCTGCTAAAGATGGCTTTGATGAAACATTCGATACTACAATAGATATTGAAATAAGTGGATCTAGCATAGGCACCTGTCCAGGCACACGCCTATATGTAGATAACTCATCTCAAACAGAAAGATGGAATGAAACACTATTGACAGAGAATGCCACAGGAGCAGTAATCTTTGCAGTAGCTGTCGAAGAGAATGATCCGGGATTCAATGGCAAACAATGGGATTTCCAGATGATTGTCGCTGAAGACGACGCAACTGCAGGAGCAACACCTTATAGCTTCTACATAGAATTGACATAAGGTTTTGTTTTTTTATGTATAGAAATCAACTGCTGATTTCTATAATTTTTAGATTTTTATTATTTTCAAGAAAGCAAAGAAGAAACAACCAAGAAAGCAGAAGTAATACTTGAAAAAATTCAAGGCAAAAAAAGAATAAGGCAAATCATGATCAACACCTAAAACACCTCGTGGTTATTTTTTTACCTTATATCTGGTTTGCCCTGGATTTTATTTTAATCATAAGCATAATGTAAAAGCGTAAACGTAAAAATAAGAAAGAGTAAACGAAAATGAAATTTTATAACCGAACAGCATCTGAAAATAAAGAAGTAGTTTTATTCGCTGCGCTGGGAATACTAACTATCTTGGGGATAACCATAGGACTAACTCTGGTATCTACTGAAGTTACCGGGGTAAATAACGAGACTGTAATTACAAAATTAAATGTAACAAACACAGCCCCGAGCTTATATAGGGTAACTGTCACCCCAATATCAGTTGACTTAACACCGGGAGGCACAAAACTAGTAAATTGCACAGGGGATATATATGATGCTAATGGCTACTCAGATATTAGTAATGTGAGCGGATCCATATATGATAGTGCAATAGGTGATGTTAATATAATTGACAAGAATTACCGTTACTACAATAGCTCTTGTGAATGTACACAAATAGCTGGCTCACCAACAAATGCCTCTTGCAGTTGTTTATTCTATGTAGAATATTATGCCAATAACGGCACATGGCAATGCAACATGACTGTTAATGATACATGGGGATTAAGAGATACAGCTAATTCCAGCCTATTTACAATAAATGATGTTGTTGGAATAGAGGTTATAAATGAAATAGATTATGGCAATCTATCCATTAGCGAAACATCCAATACTATACCTGTAAATATAAGTAATTACGGTAATCTCCCGATCAATATAAGCGTAAGGGCATGGGGAGGTACAACAGAATATAATGCAGGCCTCAATTCTACATGCATGATATGTGAGTCAGGCAACATTAGCATAGATAGTGAAAGATATACTACAGAAAGCACTGTCGACTACGCTGATATGACAAACATAACAAACACATCAACAAACATAGTAGGATTTTATCTGCCTGTAAGAAATAATGACACTAATTATGGTAATGATACCAATACGACATATTGGGCAATAAGAATCCCCACACAAGTGTCTGGATTCTGTAATGGAAGTATAGAATTTACTGGTATTTCGAGAGCATAGAAATAAAACTTTAGTTCTAAAAGAATCAGACCTGCATAATATCATTTTCTATTAATTTCTATCAGTTTATGTCAATTCCCTGCCAAAATAGTCAAATTCTGCCGCAAATAGATCTATTTTTCTAGATTATATCGACGATATAATATTTTTTATTAATTAAGTAAGTAATTAAGTAGTTAAGTTAAGAAATTAATTAATTATTATAAAATATATCTTGTAATCTGATATCTTGTGCAATACTTAACCAAATATCGAAATATTTATATACTAGTATCAATATTAGTATATTAATCTAAGAAATAAGGAAATTTGTATAGCAGTATAAACATTCGAGGTGTTTTAGATGAATATTGAAGAGGTGTTTAGTAATAGTAAATGGGACATTATAAAAGACCTCTCAGAAAAGAAATTCTCTCCATTGCAGCTTGCCCATAAATATAATACCACAATAGGAAATGTGGGGCATCAATTAAGGCTTCTGGAAGCATACGGGCTGGTTAAAAAAGAGAAAATCATAAACAGGGACAAAGGCAAACCCAGAAGCTTATTCTCATTAGCCTATGATTGTGGATATATAGTATCTGCTACTAGCGGCTTTGCTGAAAAAAAGTTCCTTAAGCTCTCAGATTATCACAACACTATCCTAAAGATGTGGTTTATTGAAGACACAAGATTGCATTATTATCTAGAAAAATTCTACTGGAAAATTGAAGAACATCTTAGAGATATAAAAGGCATAGCTGTTAAGGTTGCTGACAGCAGCAGCATAGAAATAACAATCCTGACTAATCTGAAAAAAGACATTATGAAAAAAATCAATCCTAAGATGTTAATTAAGAATATGGAATCTGATGAAATAACATTCAATATCAAATTTTTGAATGAAGATGATCTGAAAAGATTTGACTCAATCAGAGAGTGCTATATTATATATGATCCCAATGAAGTATTATCATGCTATAAGAAATCTTTCAAATTGTAAATATGAATATAAAGGCGTGAATGTCATCGGAAATACTATCTATTTCTGGTGTAAATGAAAACGTAATTGTAAACCAAACTGAGGTTGAATGAAAATGAAAATGAAAGTACAAACAATTAAAGCAATTCTAGCTCTAATTATATTAAGCATGATGGTTACTATAGCAATAGCTACACCCTATGGGCCTGATAACATTAAAAGGGGGATAGACGAAAGGGGCAACATTACAGGGACTGATCCCAAGACAATACAAGCACAAGGAGGAAACGTTACCCAATTAACAATCAATACAACATCATTAACAGCAAATTGGCAGGGTTATTATGGAAATATTAGCGGCATAATAACATTAGATGATGGAGACGGCAATACACTATATGATTGGTACGATGAAACAATATCTTTAGTAGGAGAGATATATGCAGCTAACCAAAGTGGAATTACCTGGTCTGATGTTATTTGTGTAAACCTAACTGGAAATGGTACAACAGGCTATTCAGGTATTAATCAGACAGTATTAGAAGATATGTATGATATATCCCATTCTGCTAAAGATGGCTTTGATGAAACATTCGACTCTGAAATAAACATTACAATAGGCTCAACTGGTTTGGGTGCCTGTCCAGGCACACACCTATATGTAGATAACTCATCTCAAACAGAAAGATGGAATGAAACACTATTGACAGAAAATGCCACAGGCGCAGTAATCTTTGCAGTAGCTGTCGAAGAGAATGATCCGGGATTCAATGGCAAACAATGGGATTTCCAGATGATTGTCGCTGAAGATGGCAGCAGTGCTGGATCTACACCCTATAGCTTCTACATAGAATTAGTATAAGGCCTTATTTTTTTATTTTGAGTTTTCTAAATGGAAGAGAAAAATGCATTTAGAGTAGAGGGAATACCGATTATATGAAAGATATGCAGGGGGCTTGATACTAAATTCATCCGAAGTTAACAGAGCAATTAATATCACAATCACAAAAGTAAACATAGGAAATACAGAGCCCAACATAACAAGTGTTGTAGTGGCTCCAGCACCCATAGATCTCACCCCCGGCAGCAATAAGTGGAAAATGTAATGGTACTTTGCTGTTTAGCGCAAAAGAAATCTGACCACAATTCTAACTATATAAAAAAGTGACTGTAACCCCTATAACCCGTTTCTTATATTAACTAAATTTATTCACACACACCAATAGTAAACTTTACTGATTTATTAAGTTTAATAGTTAAGTAATTAATTAACTAGTATAATTTATCAATTTAACTAAAAAATTAATTATAAAAACATAATCAAATATTGGAATTAAAAAAGAAAAACATTTGCTAATTTCAATAAAACTTTTAAAGGATAATGCCGCAAAAAAATAGTTCAGGAGTTATTTATCATATTACGCTAAGGCATAATACACAAAATGAAGAGCATAAAAGTTAAAGATTATATAATATGGGGGACAATTGCGGCACTAGTCATCCTAGTTATTCTTGTTTTAATCATCCCGGGAAAAGAGAAATCATTTGAAATAAAAGATAGATGCGGCCCGATTATGAACCTTATATCCCACACGATAGCAGATGAACCAAGATGCCAGACACAGTGTAAAGCAAAGTGTAAAACACTTGATCTCGAATTTAGCAGAATAGAATTCGAAAAAAAAGAAGCAGGCTGCCATACTTGCATTTGCTTCTGTAAAGAAGATTTATTTGGATAATAAAATGGATTTAGAAGAGCTGGATATATGGTATGAAGAGCAAAAAGAAAAGATTTTTGATGAATACGTAAAAGCTGCTGAAAACAGGGAAAATAAGCAGGAAGCAGAAGAGAAGTATAAAGAAAACATGAAAAATGTCAGGGAAAAATATACTCAACTATATGAAAAGACCAGAAAACATACCCTCAAAAAAAAATATTCAGCAAAGATTAAAGATCTTAAAGAAAAGATAAAAATCTCCGAAATTATTAAAATACCTGGGATTAAATTCGGAAAAAAGTAAGGTAGGATTTTCTTAAAATATTTTTGCAATGCCCATAATTAAGAAAATTTATATAATATATTTCTCTGTAACTAATATAAGTAAAGTCAATCTGTAAAATGGAAGATATAAAACCTGAACAGGAAGTAAAGAGATCTGGACGGAAAAAAATATTCCTGTGGATCGCAATAATTCTGATAATCCATCTTCTCTTAACTATCATCAATGTTTCAATACCCATAAAAGAACAATATACTGAAAATGTACCTTATGAATCAATAGAAACATATGTTAGTAAAGAACAGGCAGAAAAATGTGAAAACATTCCATATAACTGGACCCATCAATGGGAAGAATGGCAGCCAGAGGTGAATGGATATATCTCCCCAACAACAAGACTGACCAATCTGGAAAACAGGGGTGGTGTTTTCACAGTATACTTTGCATTCTTTGATGAATCCATATACAAATATAATGCCTACAAAGATAGGATACATACCAGGGTTAAAGACAAACTGCCGTGGGAAGCTGCCTCCATGTTCAGCCAAAAAATTACTCTCAATCTGAATCCATATGAGGACGAAATAATAACCATATATACAAAAAAGGAATATCCCAATGGCATTTATTGGGCTTATACTGATGTTGAAGCACCAAACTATACTATATGTGAATCTGGAGATTACCAAGACATTCTAAGAAACAGAAACATTACTAAGTATAGGACAGAAAATAAAACCAAAACAAGAATAGAACATATAAGCATGTTAGAGTATCTTCTGAGTTTAATTTGAATCCTAAGAATATATTTAATTTTTTAGATTATAATTAAGTAATCAATTAATTACTGAAATATTAAACTTAATCAATCAATTAATCTAAAATCCGACAAAAACAAAAGGTTTAAATACACGATAACTACATAAAACACACAATAATCATAAATAGGTATACATTTATATATAATAATTAATCAACAACTTCAGATTAAAGTGAATACATAAAGAATACAATACACATACATAAAGAATACAAATACAATGATAATACAGACATTAAATGTAAGAATTCCTAAAGAGACAGTTCTATGGTTGGACTCATTAATCAATAGAGGAATCTATAAAAGCAGATCTGAAGCTATTCGGGACTATGTTAGAAAGTATATAGAAAAAGAAGGCAAAACAAATGAATGATGTTATAGTTTCAATCAGGATCCCCAAACCGTTATTGTCAGAGATAAAAAGGCTGGTAGAAAAAGGATATTATATGGATACAAGTGAAGGAATAAGGAGTATTGTAAGAGACTCATGGACAAAATTCGAGAACCCAGAACTGGAAGAACTAAAAAAATTGAGAGAAGATATTAAAAAAGAGCTAAAGAAAAAAACAGAGAAGATTATAAGAAGAGAAGTGATAGAAGAACTCGAAAAAATAAAAGAGATGATAAAAGAAGAGAGCTTATCAAAATGAATAAAAAAACATTCATATTCATAACTTTACTGGCCTTTATCTTACTACCCCAAATAGGAAAATCAGATTTATCAAAAACAATTTCAATAGAGTTAGAATATAAATCAAGTACTAATTGGGATCTTGACAATAATGGCATCGAATCTAATAAGGCTGCAATTGACTTTACTGTAGAAGACACAAAATTCAGCTGGGATGCAGATGAAAGCAAGCTTTGCACAAGATGGGAGATTTATTCCATAGAAAACGAACAGTCTGGCCTAATATGTTATGGAAACAAAAAATGCTGCAATTTTATTGATTTAGAGCCAGAAATGCCAAACTGGAATAACATTCTTTACATACCATATCAAAAATATGGCACATCCAGAAATAACAAAGTAAGTGCAACAGTCATATATGTAGATTATAGCCTTGACCCGAATAACCTCTATTCGGATATTTATTACTCTGAATTAGACTATTTATATGCTGTATATCTTGAAGAAAATCTGGAAGAATCAATACCAAAAAAATGGATAGTAATAAAAACATCATCAGAAAACAGCCCCAAAATAAATTTCACAATAATCTCGCCTAATAACAAGACCAGCCTTATAAAAGGAGAAGATGTATATCTAAATTTCACACTAAATATAACAGTAATGGCTAGTTACTCATTAAATTCTGGAAATTATGTTCCATTAGGCCTTAATAATTCTTTTTCATCAAAATTAAATGGTTCATTGCCCTTCGATGTTATAGGGAATGGCAGGCACAATTTAACAATATACTTGATGGATAATCTCTCTGATATTATTAATTATACATATAGTTTTACTGTAAACGATACATTAGCACCAGATATTTATGTTAATGTTGATGGAATCGAACTAAACAATTCAATAGTTAATAGAGAAAACCACACTATTGTAATAAATATAATATCTGATGAATATAGTTCTATAAGCTATAAATTGAATGATGATGAATACCAAAACACAAATCTGGATGAAAATAAATCAGTCAGCATCAATGCTGAATTACAGGACGGAAAAAACAACCTGACAATAAACATAAATGATATGCAGGGAAACAGTAGATTGCTTGAATATGGCTTCAATTTCGAGCTCTTGCCCACCTGCACAGATGGTGTGCAGAACGGAGATGAAACCAGCATAGACTGCGGGGGAAGTTGTGAGGAATGCATACCATTTGACGTCAGCTTAGAAAAATATACATTCGATCTGGGTGAAACTGTAGAAGTGACCATCCTGGCAAGAGCAAACTCTGCTGTTGACTTAAAGGTACTTTTCAACGGAAATGTGATAGATAGTGAATATATCCCAAGCTATTCTCCTGATTTCCCCATATATATAACTAAAACAATCAACAACATAGATGAAGAAGGAAATTACGAGATACAGGCGGCAATGTATTATATGAACACAAGCGAAAATAAAGTCCTTTCTTTCTATGTTAATGATCCCGCGCCCCAAAACCCATTAAGTGTGAGCATCAAAGCAAACACAACTAGTATTAAAGAAGGTGAAGCAATAGAGTTCGGCGCTGCTATATCCGGGAATACAAGTGCTGCATCATTTAACTGGAGATTCGATGATGGCAGCACATCTACCCAAACAAACCCCAAACATACCTATAACCAAAATAAAACATATACAGTAAACCTTACAATTACCTGGAACGGATGGACAAAAACAGACAAGGAGACAATAACAGTAAAAGAGCCCTTTAAAATCATCATTGAAGTAGAAAATGAAGATGGCCGGGATATAGAAAATGCTGAAGTTGAATTTGATGATATCAAAAAAAATACAAGCAGTGATGGCAAAGCATCATTTATAATCGCTGCTGGAACATATGATTTCACTGTCTCAAAAGAAAATTACATAGAATACTCAAACTCCACAAAAATAACAGAAAATAAAACAATTAGAGTAAAGTTAACAGAATACGAAACATATTATGGATATGATAATAAAGAACCCGCCATAACCTTATCAGGACCGGCAGATAATGAAAAAATCAATCAGGAGAAAGTCACAATAAACTATAAAGTTCTGGATAGTTCTGCAGTAAACTGTACATTATACATAAATATAGATGAAGGCTGGTGGGTAGAAAAGGCATATGAAAAAAATATAACAGAAGACTCTGAAATTTCATTTGTAATAGATGATTTAGAAAATAAGCATTATCAATGGAAGATTGAATGTGTAGATAAATATGGAAATTCTCAAGTAAGTGAAACAAGAAACTTTAATGTAAGCAATACTAATATTATAACAACAAATCAAGGTATATCAATAGATGAAGCAATTAATAAGATTGGAATCTCAATATCTAATCTTGTATACTTAGAAAGAAATGAAAAAGAAGCAAGTGATGCCTTAAAGTTGAAAGAACTGCTGGAAAAATCCATAAAAAACCTGGAAAGGGCAAAAAGGGATTTAAACAATATTAAATGGAGAAAACTAAACGAGACTAAAACAGAAGAACTAAGACTTTCAATAATAGACAGGATAGAGAATATAAAGAGATCAACACCCAATACTATAAAAGTAATTGAAACAAAAGAATTTGTCGGTTATCCAGACAAAGAAGACGTAAGAAATATATCATTGCATGTGCTGGAATCAGAAAATAAGAAATACAAAAAAAGAGAAAAAGAGGAATATGTCAGCTACAACCAGGAATTGCAAAACTTAATCAGCATAACAACGAAATCAAAAGCCATAGAGGTGGGATATATTTCAGGAGAAACAGGAAGAATTACCCTGATAGAAAAAGAGATCAATATAAAAGAAAGTTCTGAAGATTTGAGCTTAGTAGAATCAATACCAAAGGCCATCGCAGCCAATACAAGCTGCATTAATGCCTTATTTGATTATGCAGTTATTCTTGAAGATCCTATGATAAGGCTGAATATGCCAATGGAAAAATATGTTTATTATGTTAACAAAGAAATACCTTTAGACAAAATTAAAGAAATAAAATCAGTTTTAATAGCAAATGATATTGACGAAAAAACCATGATAACGGGTTTCGCTGTTTTTGGAGGCCTGCCGGGAAATCTAGTTCAGACAAGCAATATGAGGTTGATCATAGAGATTCTGATAATCATCATATTGATTATTATCTACGTTGCATTTACAAGTGATTTAAGGAAATTAAAATATTTTATAACTGACAGAACAACATTAAAGAACATAAAAGAAGTAAATCAAACTGTTGATAAAGCACTAGTTGATTTACAGAACAACCAATATGAGAAAGCAAAAGCGCTTTATAAGAACACCAATACAACATTCAAGCAGCTGCCAGAAGATATGAGAAAAGACGCGTATAAAAAGATAACACATCTATCTGGTAAATTAAATGTTTTCCACATCAATAAGTTGATTGATAAGGCTTTCTTCAGCCTGGAAAACCACCAGGTCGCAGCAGCATCTTCAGCATACAAACATGTTAACAAAATCTATAAAGTTATAGCTCCAAGGTATAAATCCAATGTTTTGGAGAGATGTAATGAATTATATAAAAAATTAAATGAGCAGAAAAAATAAAAAAATTGAGGTGATAGTCACTGTATATTTGGCCTTAGTCCTAGTTATAGCTGTTTATTCTGCCGATAATGCATTTGGCCAAATAAAAACAAGTGAGTATGAAATAGCGGTGAATAGTATTAATGAACTGCTAAAATTAGGAAATTTTAAAGAACGTGTCTTTACTCTAAAAAATAAAAAATCCGAGGCAATTGGTGTAACTTTCTTTTTAGAGGGAAATATAACAGAAACCATTAGGCTTAGCAGCGAAAGGATTAATATAGAGCCAAAAGCTGAACAAAGAATAAACATCACTATTTTCGGAGATAAAGTGGGTGCATATAAAGGTAAATTAATCCTCAATGGAGATATTAATGAAGAAATACCTGTCAGTATCATTGTATCTGAAGAAGGCATGCCCGTAGATGCAATAATTATGGAAGTTCAGCCTCTGAAAAAAAAGTTCTATATTGGCGAACCTGTTAGAATTAAAATTGATATCCAGAACTTATTAAATGAAGAACCATATAATGTTACATTTCATTATTCTATTGGAAAGTTTATACGCAAAAGCAAAGAATTGAACGCTTCCTTTGAGAATGTGACTGAAGATATGATTATAGATACATCTCTAACCCTGATAAAGGAGTTTGATATCCCGAAGGAAACTGCAAAGGGAGAGTATATGATTAACGTTAAAGCAGAATATCTCGGCTTAACTACTCAAAAAGGAATCAGATTTTCTATAGGTGAAAAACTGATGGACTATCTTATTTTTGGTCTTTTACCGCTAAAAAAGTTAATATTATGGTCGCTCAGCATTATCCCAATAGTTGGCCTTTTTATATACTTTAAAAAACGAAAAGAAAAGAAGAAGAGATACAAAAGTGATATTGAATTCTCACTATTGCCAAAGGCTGGCCCAAGGTCTGTGATAATAGGAAAAATTGCTGAAACTGAGAAGACTGCTTATTTTGACATTGACCAGCTAACAATACATACACTTATAGCTGGCTCAACAGGGGGAGGAAAAACAGTTTCAGCCGAAGTATTAATTGAAGAAGTACTGATGAAAGATGCTGCTGTTATCATATTTGATCCGACAGCACAATGGAGCGGCTTTCTAAGAAAATGCCAAAATAAAAAGATGTTAGACCTTTATTCTCAGTTCAGCATGAAGAAAACAGAAGCTAAAGCATTTAATGGAAATGTACATCAGGTCCTAAATGCGAGACAAATAATTGATATTAAGAAATTTATGATGCCTGGAGAGATTCATGTCTTCGCCACTAACAAGCTAGATCCAAAAGATATGGATATCCTCGTCTCGAATACAATAAGGGAGATATTTCATGCTAACTTACCTGAAGCAGCCGAATTAAAACTGATGGTAATATTTGATGAGGTCCACAGGCTATTGCCAAAATTTGGAGGATCCGGCCAGGGCTTTATCCAGATAGAAAGAGGTGCAAGAGAATTCAGAAAATGGGGAGTGGGACTAATGCTGATAAGTCAGGTACTGACAGATTTTATTGGCTCCACAAAAGCAAACATCAACACAGAGATCCAGATGAGAACCCGTGATCAGGGCGATTTGGACAGAATCAAAAATAAATATGGTAGTTATATGCTTCAATCCTTGCTTAAATCCGCCACTGGAACCGGGATGATAGAGAATTCTGCTTACAATAGGGGAAATCCTTTCTTTGTAACATTCAGGCCATTATTGCATGAGCACGCAAGACTAACAGATGAAGAACTTGAAAACTATAATAAGTACAATGAAGTAATAGAAGATTTAGAATACCAGATAGAGCAATTAGAAAAAGAAAACATAGATGTATTTGATCTTAAATTAGAGCTTAAGATGGCTCTTGACAAAGTTAAATCCGGAAGCTTCAATATGGTTGATATTTATCTTGAAGGCCTCAAGCCAAGAGTAGAAGAAGCATGGAAAAAGATGGGAAAGCAGCCTAAGAAGAGAGAGATTAAGCTAGTAGAGGATGTAGAGCTCCAAAGAGAGTTCGAAGAGGCAAAAAGGGCAAGAGAGGCTACTGGAGAAAAAGAGATAAGCAGTCCGATAGGAGCCCAAAAAAACAAATTACCCCCATTAAAACTCAAAGCAGGAGTAACTGTAAACAGTGTTACAGAACTAATCGATTCAATTAACACAATGGAAGAGGAAGCTGCCAAAGCAGAAAAAGAAGATTTTGCAAAATGGGTGGAACAGATTAATCCAAGCGTAGCAGAAGCAGTGGCCAAAGCAGAATCAAAAGAAGACATAATCATAGCGCTGGAAAAAGCGCAGTAAATATTTAACAAAAAAAGCTGAATGAAGTTTTAATAAGACTTATTTTACGAATATCTTATTAGCAATTACTTATATCAATAATATACTAAACAGCAAGTAAAATTCCGAACCATAATCTGCGGTTTAGTATTGCGAAGCCGCAATGAATTCGGATAAATATATATCAACTATGACAGGATAAAAATAAAATAGATTACAAAGAACAACTCAACTTTATTGCAGTATATTTACCCAATTTCTCAACTAAGTTCTTTCTCTTTCTTCTTCTTTTTCTTCCAAAGGATAAGAAATATTAGCAGTATTATGACCAACAACAAAGAATAGAACACAAAGTCAATTCCTTTGAGTTTCATCTCAAACTCTTTCTGCTTAATCTTAATAAGGCTGTTTTCTCTCTCACCATAATATGACCTTACTGTTACCATATCATTCTCCTCGATATCTTCTTCACTAAGCTTTACCTTTACCTTTTGGTCCTTCTTCTGTCCATCCTTAAAATACATCACTTCATCTGCACCAACACTTGTTGTTATGCCATCAATCAAAAGGTCAAGTATCTCTAAATCAACATAACAATCCACATCCCCCATATTCTTAACACCGATATAGAATATTCCTTTTCTCTTATCATAGGCAAGACTTGTTAAATCAATGTCGCATTTATCCAGAATCGTGACAGTCTCTACATCTATTGTCAAATCTATCACTTTCTCCATGGATATCTTAGACTCACCATAGATAATATAAACATCAGCCACTATCTTGCCATCTACCATTGGCTCTACATCATAAACAACTGTCTTAAGTTCATTTCCATCAAGGAATATTGGATCAATATCTCCCACTGTCTGCCGCGATCCATCAGAGGCACTTAAAGAATAAGTTCCCTTAAAATAAACCGCCTGTTCTTCAATATTCCTAAGGTTAACTTCTAGTTGATTCGTGGCTCTATTGTACCTTATCGAATCTAGTTCAATATTCAGAGAGTAAACAGGTAAATAAAACATATCTAATGCTTCTACTTGCGAAACAGCTGATGATGATGACCTGGCGCCCTGTGCAAATTTAACAAAAACACTAATACCGACCTGTCTTCTTATATATGTTGCTGTGCCGACAAGTTCATTTCCAATCAAAACACCCACATCAATATCACTCTGTTGTATATAATCTCTCACCTGGTCAGGAACATTATTTGCTCCGATAAAGAGTACTGGCTCAGCACCGGACATTATTTCTTTCTCAATAAACTCACCATTGGTCAATATCGTCTGTTTAGCGCCCTTTATTTCCTGGTATTTTTTCACAATCTCTACATTATTTGCAAACCTATCTCCTTCCATATCAATAATCTCTGGATCATATCTAGCCAATGTGTCACTAACTACCCTATCTACACGGCCATATATTAGCAATTTATCAACAGTCCTTCCGCTTAGGAATGAATCAATATCTTTTATATTGGTTCTATCCGCAAATAAAACAAATGATTTAGAAATGACAGCATAAGGTGCGACACTGATTGCATTATATCCATATGAGTCATCAACGATTATGAAGCTTGTTATATCTAGTAATTCGCTGGCAAGCTGCAGATTGACATTATCATATATATCTTCAGTAGCAGTATAGCCGCCATTGCTCAATATACTCTCATAACCAATAACAAAAGGAGCACTATCTGAGCTTATTGCTCTGATAGACTTATCTTTAGGTATGCTATTGAGAATTATTGTACTGTGCCTGTCACTAACCAAAAAGCTCGCAGGAGTGCCCACTATACTTCCAAACAGCATAGTAGAATAAACATCTCTCCAGTCTTCAGAATTGATAATCATTTGGTCAGCAGCTATCACAGTTTGCACAAGAAACAAGAACAATATCAGCAATAAAACAGCTTTCTTCATGAAATATACGCACCCCTTTATGATATAATAATTTTAAGAAATCGTATATAAATCTTTTCATTTTGTCTCTACAGAAACATTTCCCCTAAAAAAACCAAAGATTCTTTTTCTTTAAGGAAAGAATTATTTTTCTATAAGGAGAAAAATTTTAAAAATCCCCTCTTCCTTCTGTTCTGCCTGACTAACACACTAATATCTCTCTCTATCTGTTTCTGGTTCTCAAAAAGTTTTTCTTGCCTATTAAACTCCCCAGTATGATGATAGCTCCTCCCATTTTTAGTATAGAACTTATGCTTTTTATGAAGCATCTCATGATACATGATATAATCAAGCAATTCTCTCCTGGAATTCAGGAATATCTTACTTACTGTAATTGTATCCGACCCATATTCATAACTGCCTAGTTTCCTTATAGAATCCATACCCCACATAAGGTTGGTCTTTTCAATTAACCCGCAGAAATACTTTTCATTTACCCTATCAAAAGAGGACTCAAGTATAGGGTCATTCTTAACTTTAGGAATTGCAATATGCACCTTTTTCAGAAAGATCTCATAAAGCTCAATATTAGGAGTAGATACAATAGTCTTGAATATCTTATTCAAAAGTATCTGGATTAAGCCTATCCTGACATCATCATTTATTTTTTCCCATTTCCTGCTTAAATTAAATTCAATTTTATTTCCTTTCCGCTTCACATTTGCATTATAATCATTAAATTTTCTGGAATAGTTCAAAGAAAAATCATATTCTCCCAGTTTTGCATCAGGATATAGCTCTAGATATGCTTTCTCGACAATCATAAAGCAAGAATGGAGTGAGAATTTAAGAAGTTTATCAAATATAGAATTAAACTATGAATTTCGGATTGAGCAGAAATAAATATATGATCTGAGGAAGGGGGATGAATGTGCGGTTATTTTTCATTATTTCTCAAACTCAACTCTTCCAACTTCAACATCTTCATTATCATAAACCTCAAGCCGGAAATCCCTAGCGTCTTTGTAAATAGCAAATGCAAGTTTTACGACAAGAAGATTGCCTGTTTCTATATTGGGAGTATCCATATATCCTTCCATCATTCTAGTATAGCTATGAATAGTATATATGTTTCCATCTCCATCCTTTAAAACATAAGCACCCAATTCATTCTTAAATCCCGTATAACTCCTTCCATCTACTTTAAAATTATTGTTCACTCCATTATTCTCTATTTTTAATTCTACAGTTTTAAATGCCTTATCACTATTATGAGAAAAAGCATCTAAACTATAATAATCATATTTGCCTGCCTTTTTTACTGCTGGACTGTCTTTTGTAGATACTATTATCAATTTGAGTTTATCTTTCCTTGCTTCATAAGAGGATATCTCAGTTAACGCTATCTCATCAGCTGCTGGAGCGCCTTCCCTAAAATTAGATTTAAGTTTTTTGAAATATGAATCCAATTCACTATCACTTATCTCCTCATTATATCCTGTGTAGATTATCTCTACAGCATGTCTTCCTTCCCTTATCCCGATAGAGTACTTCTTATAAGGTATGAAATTGTATTCATATTCTTTCTTATAAATAATACATTCATCGAAATCAGAACAAACCCTCACCTTTTTGTAATTCTTATTTATACTGAAAGTATCATTTTTAAAAAAATCTATTGCACCTTCTTCATTCTTAAAGGAATTAGCATAGAAATATAACCATCTTATTTCTTCTGATTTTGATATCTCTTTTTTATATCCTTTGATGAATGAATCCTGTAAACCCCATTTATTGAATTGTATTATTTCATCCCTATTCAACATCTTTCTTCCTGAATAACTCCTATCTAAGGAATACCCTGCTTCTACCTGTTCGGATGATAATACTATTTGGTGTGCTTTTAGGTAAGGTTTTTCTTCTTCGGATGGTTTCTCTTCAATTTTCTGCTCTTCGGGTTGAGTAAGCCCTTTTTCTTCAGCTTTTGGTTGTTCATCATTATCACAGATAGAATTATCGTTTTGGTCTAAGCAACAGGACATCCCTACAAGGATATATGGTTTATTACATGTTGGTTGAACTGCTTTTTGCTGTTCACCACAGGAAATAAGGAATATAGATATGAGTAAAATACCAATAAATACTCTTTTTTTCATAATATTGCCCCCTATTTTCCTATAAAATGTTTCATTTCTTTAAAAATATTTCCAGAAACCACTAAACTATAAGCCACCTAACTAAGAAACCACCATCCAGTATTTAATCCACAACCTCATACCTAAGAATAGCTGCAACCTTTCCTATTTCCTTCAGCTGCACACCCTCTCTTGTCTCAGTTGAAATTAACACAACTTCGCTCCCCATCTTCTTAGCTTCGTTCTCAAATTCATCTATCTTCTCATCCTCAAGTGCATCAGACAGCAAAAGCTTATCAACTACGCCCATCTTGAGCTTATTCATAGTATCTTTCTCACCATAAGCCACAATCCCCGGCTTCCTGGCAAGCTTATCAAAAAAAGCAGCCATTATCTTCTTTTCCTGTGCCACTTCCTCTGAAGCCAGAACATCCCCTGATTTCTCAAGCAGCTCCTCAAGCCCAAATAATCCAGTATAACTCAAATCTTTGATTGCAATAACCTTTTTCTTAATTTCATTTGTCAGATAGCCGCCTTCCACAAAATCATATTTTGTCGGGCCTGGTCCCCCAATAATTATTCCTTTAAGTCCTTTATAAGTTAGGAACTGTTCCTTTACATATTCTGCAACTTTCTTATAATGATCCTTTGCAGCACCCTCTCTAAGACGGGCAAACCTAGGGGCTGATTGCCCTCCAGCTTTAAACTTTCCCGGCACTTCGCTGTGTGTCTTAAGCAAAGGTATTATTGTTTTTCCCTTGAGTAAAGCAATATTGGCATCCCTCCTATCAAGCACTATTAAACCATATACTTCTTTTGTATCGAGCATATCACGAAGAACATCAATCTTAAAGTCCTTATCACACCTATATATTCTCATCTTCAATGGCACAGGCGGCTCTATACTCCATACTCTTAAATCGCTTTGGCCCGCAGTAGATGCAACATTTCCAGAAAAAGCAGCCAGCCCATGCTCAGGGGTTCTCTTAAATAACCTCAAATGCTGTATCATCCTCTCCAGGGCATCAATAACATTCTTCCTTGTTGAAGTGGATTTTATATTAGTTGCTGTGCCTTGCTCCTGGCTTAGATGATTTATAATCTTACTAAGATCATAGCCAGCTGGAATTAAAACACTTACGAACTCTGTATGCCTGCCCCTATGTTGATCCAATTCCTTTATAAATTTCTTCAGCATATGTCGCTGTCTTTCTGTAAGTGCCATACAAACCCAAAATTAAGGAATATATATAAAGTTTTGGGGCTCCCATCGAACTTCATAAAGTAAAATCTTATTATATACTATTTTAACCGAATTTTTGAATTTCTCAGTTTATCTGGAAAACTCAAAGATTACAGTAGTAAGCTTTATAAAGTGCCTAAAATTCCAATATAATCATAAATTATGGGGCTATGGGGTAGCTTGGACTTATCCTTTTCGCTTTGGGAAAAATAGCTTTTCTTCAAAAAAGCGGATGACCCCGGTTCAAAAAGCCCTTAATAATTACAACATTAGGGCTATGAAAGTCCGGGTAGCCCCATACAATTTAACTAAAGAAAATGGCAGAAACAAGAAAACTAAAGTCAATCAAAAGATTCGGAGCAAGGTATGGAAGAACTGTAAAACATAACTTTGCAAAAATAGAGTTAGAACAGAGAAAGCTGCATAAATGCCCCTATTGTAATAAAACAGCTGTAAAAAGGATTTCGACAGGCATCTGGTACTGTAGAAAATGTAAGGCTAAATTCACAGGAAAAGCATATAGCCCGGGAAAGGCCGTTTCAACAGAAAAAGTTAAAGAAGAAGCTATAGATGAAACAAAAGAGGAGAAATCATAAAATGGCAGAATATAAATGTCTTGAATGCAATAAAAAAGTTGCGACAGATTATCTAAGAAAAAAAGTAAGGTGCCCTTATTGTGGCAGCAAGATACTATTTAAGCCAAGAACAATTTCCACAAAAATAAAGGCAAGATGAAATATAATCTTGTGTTGGCAGTTGATGCTGAAAACCCTGAAAAACTTTTTCAGATTATTCAGCCCGAAATCAATAAAAAAAAGAGATCGGAAATAAAGGTTAAGAAAGAAAAACAAAAAATTATATTAGAAGTTTCGGCTATTGATGCGATTGCTCTTAAAGCATCTACAAACTTATTGTTGAAGATATTAGAAATTTATGAAAAAAGTAAAGAATTGATTGAATAAAATACAAAATGGCGGAAGACAAAGAAAATTTGAACAAAGTTCAGGATTCATTAGGGCAGAGCTCCAATGAAACAGAACAAAAAATAAATCAGCTGCAATTATATGAACAAAGCCTGCAAAATATACTTCTTCAGAAACAGCAGTTCCAGGCACAGGCTACTGAAATAGATTCTGCCCTTAGCCAGCTCGAAGGCTCTTCAGTTTCCTATAAGATCATAGGTAATATCATGATTAAATCTAAAAAAGAAGAGTTAGAGAAGGACTTAAAAGAAAAGAAATCTATAGCACAATTAAGAATAAAAACATTCGAGAAACAGGAATCAGATATAAAGGAAAAAGTAAAAAGTCTGCAGGAAGAAGTGATGAAAAATATCCAGAATAAAGATTGAAAAATGCCGCAAGAAGAAAAGCTTAGTGAGATTATAGAAACAATTCAGGAATTATGTGATGATGCGACAGCTCCAAAAAACATTAAGTTAAAATTCCATGGAATAATTTCTTCATTGAACAGTTCCCAGGAATTATCAGTCAAGGTGAACAAAGCATTGCATGATCTAGACGAGATAAGTGATGATACAAACCTTCAGACATATATAAGAACACAGATATGGAACATAGCTTCAATGTTAGAAAAACTTTAACTATTCCCTAAATCCCCTTCTCTCAGAATAACCTCTTCTTCATTAAGATATTCCTCCAAAGTCAGTTTATTGGTTATATATTTAATTTGAAGATCTTTCAGGGGATTATCAATCTCATCTATGCTTATTATAAGCATTGAAGAAGATAGTAGTTCCTTATCATCAGTATTATCATTGACATAATTTTTACTCAAACTCATAGTTGCTGTTCCTATGATTAGCGCAAATACAACTAAGAGGATAGTGGCAACTAACGGAGATAATGCTCTTTTATTAAGCATTTTTCCTCTTATTTATTTTATCCCTATTATTCTTCTCTAAATATTCTCTTTGGATTAATAGGAAATAAATGAAGATAGTTATAATAATAAATTCAAATACGGCATTAATGATCCTCGGAACAACAATTATGCCTGCAAATATAAAAACAGTCAATAGCTCTTCAACTATATAGACAGCTACTGCAAAAAACAATAATTTCCATGGAAGCAAAAATACCTTTTTATTGTGTATACTGAATAGCTTAAGAAACAGCACTAAGACTACCAAAACTAAAGTAAGGTTATAGTAAGGCGCTACTAGCCCCAGACATTCTCCAAAAGGTAAATTGTTACTTATCATTTTTCAACAATATTTATGTGTATCTGTAATGCTAATGCATATATTAGCAAGCCCAAAATAATAGTAGGCACAATATGAGTTAGAAACGGAGATGAAAAAATGCCAAATGCCCTTAAGGCACCCAATATTCCCTGTATCATAAAAAATAGCAAAGCACCAGCCAATGCGCCCCAGGACATTAGCTTCTTTCTTCCGCGGCTCATGCTATAGAGCCCTATTGCAATATATCCTGCAATAATTGAAAGAACCACATTCGTGACCTTCAACATACCTTCAAAAAAATCGATCAAGCTATCACCCTTAAAAATATCTCTTCCTTATGTATTTAAATCTTTTCCTTCCTAAACTTTTGCGTTTTACTCATAAAAGCAAGACACTATTTCATATATAAAACGCAAAAGTCTAGCCTTCAGAACATTTGCCTAAAACCATATCCAGACCTAAGCAGGTATATCTATAATATACCCCCATATTATGTTTCCATAATGTATTATTTAGAATCCGCTAAAGAAATCATACATTTACTATTTATTAGTAGTCAAAATATAAAAAGATTTAAAAAGATACATTCATTACTAAGGCATATGTTGGGGGTAAAACATACAAAACAAACTATAAGTAGGCATATCCTCCTTATTGTCTTTCTAATCGGGATTATATCGGGCCTATTAATAAGCTCAATACCAAACACAAAAAACAAAATCCAGGAATATCAGGAAATACCCAACTCCATTGATCCTATGCTGAGCTTGGACTTTCAATATAAAACAGATAGTACTGTAGATAGCCCGGGCCTCAACACAAAAATAAGCAATAATCCAGAAGAGATCAATATGCCAACAACAACCAATATTTATAGAAACAATATCTTGAACAATAACAATATACCAATGCTAAATGACAAAAAGACTAACCAAAACATATTTATCTCAGAAAAAAACAGTTCACCATCTGACAGAATCACAGAAAAAGACATCAGAATATATAATAGAAGAGTCATAATAGATATAGGCAGCACAGTTCTGGCAAAATTTACAGATACAAGATCAATGGAGCCTGTAATAAATAAAGACTCAAATGCAATTGAGATAGTGCCTGAAAGTATAGATGACATAAACATAGGTGACATCATATCTTATAAATCTGCATTTTCAGATGGAATCATAATTCATAGGGTAGTTGAAAAAAGGATAGATAGCAAAGGAACATACCTTAGAACAAAAGGAGACAACCTCAAAAACATAGACCCCGAAAAAATAAGAGAAGAACAGATAAAAAGGCTTGTAGTAGGAATCCTATACTAGATCGATTTAAACAACTCAAATCAACAGGAAAAAAGGAAAATATAAAAATATAAAGAAATAACTACATAGTAGCCGAACATAATCATAGTATAATATATATCAAATATGTAAATTTGGGAGTACAACAAAATGAATAAAATGCTTAAACCGATGACTATCATGTCTATTTTATTGACATCCATATTATTGACAGCCTGCAGCCAGACAACAGAAGAAGAGGCAATAAGGATAACACGGGATTTTGTGAACGAGAATGTCAAATTCTATGTTAATGAAGATGAAGAAACACCAATAGTGCAAAGAGCGATGATCACTATAATGAACACAGAGAAAATAAATGATAACTGGAACATATACCTAAACATTAAATCCAACCACACAGGAGAACTAAAACAGACCAACCAAGTGATCACAGTAGACGGAAAAAATGGTGAAGTCATAGGCATGAAAAAGATAGAGATAAATAAGTAGTTTGTCTAAGGTCATAGGATATTGCACCCCAACCAGTTTTCTTCCTAAATATTGCTTTACCTCTTTATGTTTCCAGTTATTCTTGAAGTAAAAGATGCGCAACTTGTCTGTTATTAATGGGTTTCTCAGTTTCATGCCCCCCTTAAATCAAAATGATTTAAAGAGGGGTGCAATATCCAGTGAACCTAGACAAGATAAATAAGTAGTTACAAAAAACCAAATTTTAAATATTAGTGTATATAAATAAGTTATATGGTTCTCGAAAGCCTGATTAGCCCTATAAAAGCAGAAAAAAAGCCGTGGGAAATGTTCTTTATTGGCATACTGTACAGTTCAATTGCTATCATAATATCAATATTTCTCTTCAGGGATTATGCCAGCTTAATTGCCATATTCTTTACTGTAATGGCAAGCATCCCGATAATATATTGGACAATAAAGATGGAAGAAAAAAAGGATCTTTCAATACACGAAGAAAAAGTCCTTATAAAAGAGCATGGAAAAGCACTCGCTTTCTTTGTTTTCTTATTTCTGGGTTTTGTTGTCTCTTTCTCTTTATGGTATGTCCTTTTGCCTGCAGATATATCATCAAAAGTTTTTGAGATACAAACTAACACCATAAGCCAGATAAACAATCCATTGACAGGAAATGCATATAACCTTGCGGGCACATTTACTAAGATACTTTTTAATAACATAAAAGTCCTTTTATTCTGTCTTATATTCGCTTTTTTCTATGGCTTCGGTGCAATATTTATTTTGACATGGAATGCATCTATAATAGGCGTAGCTATAGGAGACTTCATGAAATCCCACATAGGGAATTATGCGGCAATAATGTCAATTGCACTGCTAAAATATCTTATCCATGGCATACCCGAAATATTAGCATACTTTATGGCAGGTTTGGCAGGAGGAATAATATCAATTGCAGTGATAAGGCACGACTTAAAATCAAATAAATTTAAACATATTCTCCTAGATTCTGCTGACTTGACATTTGGCGCTGTAGTTATGCTTGTGATAGCTGCCCTGTTAGAAGTATTTGTATCTCCATTGATTATTTAGTTGCTAGAATCAAATTCTTCTGCTAATTCAACAAAAAAAGCATTGCTCCATGCCTGGCTTAAGCAGCCCTGGCTGCTTTGCTTTGAAGCAGAACTTACTTCAGAATGGCATCCGATAAAACCGCTAAATAATATATCCTCGCTGCTGGCTTCTAAAATCTTATCTACATAAGGCTTAAACCGTTCATAATCAAGCCTATAAAGAACTAATGCTGCTAAATTATTCAACCAGAACCATGAATCTCCCCTATGATAACTTACTGGACTTTCACCTGTGCTCTCACTATGGAAGTTGATATCTTCTTTATCCAATGTTGATAACCCACCCCATTCAAGCCAGAGCTTAGGAAGAACAGTTTCAAAGCACTGTACCCATTCCTCTCTGCTTAACAACTCAGGACAGATATATGCCGCTATAAAGAGATTGGGCCTTATTCTTGAATCGTTAAGGCCGTCATTAAGATAAGAGCCATTCCAGAATAATTCCTTGGTTTTCTTTAATAATTTCTCCTCTATGTCTTTGTATATCCTGCTGTCTGTAAGCCTATACAAAAAAGTATACATATGTATTCTCAATGCTTGAATCTCTATTCTGGCACCGCTTCTGCCATCTCCGTCTACTTTTGTATCCATCCATGTTTCCTGATCACCATTTATAGCCAAACAATCTGAAGTATATCTGCCAAATATTTTATTGATAGAATCCTGAAGCTTGTTTTTTATAAAAATAATTTCTGACCTCTTGAAATAGTTCTTTAATTCTCCCTCCTTTCGAAGTATCTCTATAAAATCAGCCCACCTTTTGAAATACCAGCCGATAGCATCGGCACATTTTGTGATAGTGGACGGAAATCTGTTTGGCAGCAGCCCATCCTCTCCGATATTATGAAGAAAGCCCATAAGGATTCTTTTCACAGTATCATATTCCTTATCCAGCATCAATGCCTTTAAAGATATCAATATATCTCTGCTCCAGAATTGAAAAAACCATGGCAAACCCGCATAAAGGTTTACATCATCATTATCATAATGCACAAGCAGGCTGTCTAACGATTCCATAGCACACTTTGCAGCAATGTTTAATCTCTCATCCTTAATATCACCTATTGATACTTTAACATATTCTTTTTGCAAGGCCTTATATTTATCAAGATGCCTCATTATATTATTGCATATGTTTACTGCTTCCTTTTTACTTTCAGAAAAAGAAAAGATAATTTTCCCTGGTTTTAATCTCAGGCATTTATAGGCATATCTATCTGAAGGATAAGATTCCCTTTCTTTATCAAAATAATAACTCTGATTTTCCCATTCATCCAGGATATCAACAAAAGAACTATTATGATCTATCACAATAAAAACACTGTACTCCTTCTCTCCATGAGTATTATCTTCTCTATCATCCGTTGTCTTTGTAAACTCGACTATGACCTTATCATCCTCTTTCCATAACTTATAATTTCTTCCCCATACCCTATTATCATATGCTTTCTTCACATCAAATAATAATTCAACATCTCCTTCTCCTTTATGTTCATAAACAAGCGCATCCTTTCCAAAAGGCATAAAAAAAGACTCACTCATCCTATTCCTATATCTAATAATGCTGGAAAAGTCATTTCTTATCTCCTTTATATCATCTTTAACCCTTATTTCATCAAGTACCTTTATCACATCATCCCCTAATCTGAAGAACAGCCCCCTATATCTTGAAGAAACACCAAGATTGAAAAAACCTCCTTTTCTATTTGTTATAAGAAATCCTGCTTCTTTATCAGCTTCTTTAGAGATTTCTTTACCATTAAAATTATGAGTTATAAGCAAACCTATCTACCCCTTTTTTAGTTTTAATATCGTGAATTGCGATGATTAGTGTATATTATTTAATGCAATTCACTAGATTGATAATTGCGCCTATTTTAACTAATTAGCGCAATTATCAATACAAAAAAAGAAATATATAAACATTTCTATTGAATGTCCTTAGTATTATGTATCCTTAAGAATAGCTGCTTAATCTACTTGGTATTCAGCTTCTTTTTAGTGACTTTCACTGAAACTTTACGCATCATAGAATTGGATTCTTTCAACGTAAGAAGCTTATTCTTTGCTCCGTGATAAGATATGACTGATTCAGCATTAGTGGTAGCAAGCTTCATAGCATAAGCTACATCATTTTCCTTTATTATTCCAGCAAGAAAAGACGAAGCAAAAGCATCTCCTGCACCAGTAGTCTCGACTATTCTAATATTATGAATAGCTGCAAAATACAGATATCCATCATGGTAGCAATATGCTCCCCTTTTGCCATCCGTAATAACAACATACTTAGGCCCTAATTCATTAAGCTTTTGACACAGATAAGGTATAGTATCCTTTCCGGCAATCAAACCAGCCTCTTCTTTATTCAATACCAATATCTCAGTTCTTGAAAGAATCTCCTTAAGAAATGTGCTTCCCTTCTCTGCTAAATAAGAACTAGGATTAAAAGCAATCTTTATTTTATTCTTCTCAGCATATTTAGCGAGCTGTTCCTGAGCCTTAAATGCCTTGCCAAGCATGGCTGAAAAATAAAACCATTTTGTCTTCAGCTTTTTCTTGTCTATATCCTTAAAAATCAGTTCATTATTAAGTCCTTTATACGCAAGTATTGTTCTGTCATGCTCAATGCTGTCCAGGATTATTGAATAGCCTGTCTGCCCGTTTTTTCTTACAACTAAACTAGTATCAACCTTAAACTGATTTAATGCATTCAAAACTATTTCAGAATTCTCACATTTCCCCATACAACCCAAATATGCCGCTTTATGGCCCAATTTAGATAAAGACACAGCAACATTAGTCCCTCCTCCACCTGTAGTGAAATCGAGCTCATCAACAAGAATCTTAGAACCGACAGGGTATGATAGCAGATTTTCCTCCCCATTAATGTCTTTTATCTTTATAAGTTCAGAATACTTTGTCTTTACAAATACATCAACAGTAGAACTCCCGACACATATAACATCAAACATAGATTAAAACAGATTGAAGGGATATATAAAGTTTTTTCTTTATTGACTGGAGTCTTGCGTTTTTTAGTTCTCCTACAAGTGAATTACCAATTCAGTTTGAAATATGCCTCAAAATTTTGCCAATTTAAAGCTTAAAAAGAGCATCTTAAAAAAACGCAAGACACCAGTTAGAAAATGCAACATAAATATTCTCTTATATACTATAACACAACAAAGCTATTAAAAAGTAGATTGCTCTTATAATAAAATGCAAACTATAGAAGTTACAGGCATGCAATATGCTCTTCCTACAGAAGAGATTGCTATCGATAACGATCCTCCCAACGACGCATATTCTCTTATGGCAAAGATAATCACATCAAAAAGGCTTGGAAATCCACCTATGCTAATAGGGAGTAGCATTCAAATGGAGATACAATTAGACTCAAAAAAAAGAGAAAGAATGTTAAAAATTCATGAGGAATATCACAACGACCCTGAGAGGGTCAAAAAACTCATTGAGATGGGACCGCAGGAAAAAGATTATGGCGATTTCTCAGATATAGTAGCTTTTTATGCTAATAATATTGATGAACCATTGGAGATTATCCTAAATGATTACGTTCCCAATAGGGTGGGTTTCGGGCTTGATAAGAACAAATATGTTATAACAAGAGGGAATCTTGGTAAGGACACAGTAGTGTGTAGCGAGGGAACAGTATATAGTGACGGCAATGTAGAAGAAATAGGAAATTATTTCAGGGGGGTATGCTATATAAAAGGTAATCTGCAAAATATGATGTCAAACAACAAAGGTATTTTAATAGTGGCTGGAGAAATAAAAGATATTGATAAAGGCAAACAGGAGTTAGTACATATAGATACTCCATTTATATTCACCAAATCTGATCTCCCTGAAAAAGAAGGACTAGAACATATATCTGATCTTTATAGAAAGAAAGGAAAAGGTGCAGTAAAAGTAGACTCCTCAAAAATCGAAAACATAAAACCAGAAGAGCTTAGGGAAAAAGCAAGAGAATTAGTATTAGAAAGAATCGAGCAATTTAATGACATCTTCAAGATTCCTAAACAGATAAGATTAGCTGAATTTGATAATCCCTATGATATTTTAGAATATTTTTTCAGAAATGTGGGCTCGGACTAATTCAATACCCAATCCTATCCAGTATATCATGCGCATCAGTACTAGTAGCCTGACAATTTAAATTC
>JAGLMD010000021.1 GCA_023140175.1 Nanobdellota archaeon
TCAACAAAATTTATTACAGTCTCCAGAAATCATCAAGCTTTTTCTGATCCTTTGTTTCTATTAAATCCTCTTTTTTGTAATCAAATAATTCAAATATTTTCTCAATTGCCGGAATAACCTGATTGTTTATGTAATAATCAGAATCATAGCCGCCATCCTTTATATCTTCAGGGAGTTTCGCCCTTTCATTTATCCTGCCTTCTCCTTCTGCTACAATATATTCTATCTTCATACCCGGAGATATATCAATTCCTTTATCTTTCATGGCTCTTGCAACTACAACATGGGGGGCAGCGTTATCATAGCTCTCTATGTTCTTTTGCAAAGTTGTTTCGATTATCGTGTCCTTATTGTCAATCTCCTTATTCCTTAACTGTTCAATAGTATTTCTTAGATATAGCAGGGCATCTTCAGCATCTCCTGTTTTGAGGATGCCTTCAATTATGGTACGCTGGACTTTTCTTACAACTTCGGGCCAGTTGGTCCTGACAGACTCAAAACCGCGTATTTTTAGATTTCCCTCTCTTGTCAAAAGAGCATATTTCTTTTTTGCTCCTGTAGATTTCTCTTTTGCAGAAACAAACAGGCCGCGCCTGTAGAATCCTTCAAACTCCAGTTCCATCAATCCATGCAAGGATTCATTAACATTTATAAGGAAATCCAGGGTATCTTTTTCGCTTTTCTTAGCCAATGCTATAAATATAGAATCGGTATCTGAATAAATCACAATAAAACCTTCCTTCTGTGCTTTTTCAATCACCTGCTTTATATAATATCTTCCCCATGCTGTTATGACTCTTGCTGACTCTATTGAGTACCACCTGGCACCGTAAAACCCCAGATAGCCATAAAATGAATTTGCCAACAGCTTTAATGTCTCTGCCCTTGCTTTAAGGATAAGGTTATCTTTCCCTATCTCTTTAATCCTTGTTCTTCTTGTGATTAAATCCTCAAGAATGACAGAAAGGAATCCTTTTTTCTTACTGCAAAAATGATGTTCTTTAGGATAATCCGGGGCTATATTGCTGTCATTATCACAGCAGCTGCAATCAATGGTATCTGGCGAGATATTATGTGAAACTATTATAGTAGGATAAAGGCTGCGGAAATCAAAAATAACAATATCATCATATATTCCTGGCTTAGGCTCAAAGACAAAACTCCCCTTATAGCTTTCAAGAAATCTTCTTGCCATCTCTGTCTTGTCCGGCTTGTTGGGGACAAGTTCATTAAAGGAATTGGCTTGCCTGATAAGGAATGACTCCGCTATCTGAGAATATCCCAGCCTTGTTATATTATCCATGCTAAGGCCTGTTATTTTTGTCAATTCTATGATTTCAGGAAGGAACTTCCTGCATAATTCATAAGCTATCTCAGAATCAACAAGATTATATTCACAATATGGCTCAATCATCTCATTGCCTTGATCCCATATCTTATAAAGGTCTTCAATATTAATCTTTTTCTTTCCCCTGCCTAAAAGTTTAGTTGCAACATTATCAAGAGAATAGCCGCCTTCCATCGCTATAGCCTTTCTTATAAAACGATAATTATCTATATGAACTATGCCCGGAATCCTTGCTCTGGCATTATCTCCTTTTACAAGCCTTATGCCTGCATTATCCAAGCCAATTTTTGCATTTAATTTGTATTTCTTTGCCCTTTCTTCAATGTAGGGAAAATCAAAGATATCTGTATTATATCCTGTTATTACATCCGGCTGAAAATTGCCTACTGTCTGGAAGAATTTGCCTATCAGATCTGCTTCTGAGTTTACAAATTCTACATATTCCAAGTCAGTTTTAAAACGCTTCCATGTAAAGACTTTCTTGAAACCCTCACTATAGAAAGATATCATTATTATTGGATTATTTTTCATATCTATCTTCCTTCCTTCGGGGTTGTATGTTTCTATGTCAAAAGCAAGTATTTTTGGAGATTTTATGCTGTCTTCAGTGTTTGTTGTTATGGACTTGGCCAGGAAAGTGTCGAGCTTGAAGCCTGCATTAAATGGATCTGCATCCGCTTCTAGAAGAGTTGAGATTATGATTCCTTTTTCTGTAAGATATCTTCTGAGGTAGGAAATATCAGATTCATATATGCCTTCAATTATCTCCCATTCATCTATGATTGATTTAATTATATTGATATCCCTCTGAAAAGGAACATATACTTTAATGGCATCTATTTCCCTGCCGTAGAATTTTTTCTTTAGTAGTTCTGTTTTAACTACTTTTGAGATTATGTTTTCTCTTTCTACTTCCAGTTTTTCAAGCTTTTCCTGAACATTCATGCCTTTTTTAGGCACAACATAGAAATAAGGCAGGAAAGAAAGGTCGATAATGCATATCCGGTTATTATCCAATGTTCTTCCAAATAACAAAACAGCCTGGCGGTTATTTATTTCTGCTCTTCTCAGGTCCAATAAATAAAATTGTAATTTTGGCATTCTTAGTAACGAGTTAATAGTGAAAAGTATATAAAGTTAGCTGAAAAAACAGACTATCACATTTCTAATTTTGGTTTTGGCCCCATGCACTTGGATATAGTTGGTGTCAAATTCTTTTTCCATACATAGCAGTGCGGGGAGATTTCATCCAATGGTATGAAAATTCTAAGCAGCACTTAGGATTAGAGGACTATCAGGTGCGCAAGTTTGGTGCAATGCAGAAAGTCGCGTGCGCTGTTCTTGTAGCCTATACTCTGTTGGTCCTATGCAAGAAAACGCTTGGAATCCTGATGCGCATTCAGACCATGTTTAAGAGGGGTTTAAGGACTATAGGAGAACTATGCAGATTTATGAGATTGAGCTGCACAGAAAGGTTGGAGATGGATAATCAGGACTGCCAGGGAACCTGATTTATTCAGGGAAATACTCAATAAATAGGTGATAGTTAAAAACGCAAAGTCCTAGTTTCCGCAACATTTATATACGCTTTAACACTTTTTCAAATGTTATAAACCCAGTTGGGAGTTATACCATGGCTAAAAAGAAAGAAAGAAAAAAAGGATATTCTCAAAAAGATAAGAAAGTTGATAACCAGTTAAAAGACATGTCCATACCAGATGTTCCCGGCATGGATGAGCTGCCAAAAGAAGCCCGGGAAAAATTAAAAGAAATAAAAAAGAAGCTTGAGAAATTTAAGGCTAAAGTTCTGGAAAAATTTGACAAGTATATAATGGGCATTACCTTGATGCCGCCTCCTAAGCCAAAAGAAGGCGAAAAGATAAACAAAGACCTGGTGTCTGTCCTCCTGCTAGTAGATGATTCTGACTCTAAAAAGATGAGCAAACAGGAGCTAAGATCAAAATTAGCTGCAATAATAGAGAATATAGCAAAAGAAATAGACAAGAATATTGTCACGGACACAATAATACTCTCTGAATTATGGCAGAACTGCTATGACGCAAAATATGAATTATTGCAGTTGATCTCTATGAGCGCCCCTATATATGACAAAGGAATGCTGACAGCAATAAAGATAGCAGAGATACATAAGACAATGGTGCTCAAGAAATTCGAGAAATATATAGTCAGCTATGTCCTGGCAGGCTCCTTGATACAGGGAAGGGCTACAAAGACATCTGATATAGATGTATGGATTGTAATAGATGACACCGATGTAAAGAAGATGAGCAGGGCAGAGCTCAAAGATAAATTAAGAGCAATAATAATCGGCATGGGTATAGAAGCAGGAGACATCACTGGAATAAGAAACAAGCTGAATATCCAGGTTTACATCCTAACTGATTTCTGGGATTCCTTAAAAGAAGCTAACCCAATAATATTCACTCTTCTGAGAGATGGTGTACCATTCTATGACCGAGGCATATTTATGCCCTGGAAGCAGCTCTTAAAGATGGGAAAGATAAAGCCAAGCACAGAAGCTATAGATATGTTTATGAGCTCTGGAGAACAGATGCTAAAAAGAGTCGAACATACTCTCAAAGGCATAGGTATGGAAGATATCTATTATGCAATCCTGACACCATCACAGGCAGCACTGATGCTGTATGGCATTGCTCCCCCGGCTCCAAGAGAAACATCTGAATTGATGCGTGAAATATTTGTCAAGAAAGAAAAGCTTCTTGAAGACAAATTTGTCGATATACTAGATAACAATATCAAGATAAGAAAAGATATAGAGCACGGCGAAAAGAAAGAACTGACAGGAAAAGAAGTCGATCAATTGCTTGCAGACGCAACAAAGTATCTAAAAAGGATAAAAAGATTATTTTCCCAGATAGAAAAAATAAAAGAAGAAGAGGATATGCTAAAGATTTATGACAATGTTATAACAATAATCAGGGATGTATTCAAGATTGAAGGGATAGAAAAAGTAGATGACCTCTCGATTGTATCTATGTTTGAAGATGAGCTTATTGCCAAAGGACTTATTCCGGCAAAGTTTTTGAGAACATTGAATGATATTATAAAAGCAAAAAAAGATTATGAAGAGAAAAAATTAACAAAGCAGGAAGTAGAGTCAGTAAAGAAAGATTCCGGGGCATTTATCAAATTCTTAATAGAATATATACAGAGAAAACGCGGCAGAGAACTTGATAGAGCAAGGATAAGGATAAAATATGGAAATAAATACGGAGAAGTGCTCCTCCTGGATAAGGTCGCATTCATATTCCACGATATAGATAAAGAAGAAAAAGAAATCTCAAAAGCAAATATAGCAGAAGACGGCAAATTAGAGAATATCGAAAAAAGCTCTTTAGAAGAGATGGAAAAAACACTGGCAAAGATAGAGATTCCGGGAAAGGTCTTCATTAAGGAAAAAGTCTTTGAGGATTTAAAGACACTATTTGGCAAAAATGTCGAAGTTCTGGTTAATTATTAATCAATCTTTTAATTCCAGCATATTCTTTAATTAATATCCTTTTTTGTATACTAATATATAAAAACATAAGTTTTTTATAGTTCTAATATTATAATTAGAGATATGGCTAGTTATAAGGATATTCCGCAAAAAGCAAGCACAGGAGTGTATCAGCTCAAGATACGCTATAAAGGGACATGGGATATGCAGGACTTGTATGAAAGTACAATTAACTGGCTGAGAGAAAGAAAATGGAAATTTCATGAAAAGATGTACAAGCACAAGCATCCTTCTCCTTTTGGTGTTGAAAGACAGTATATATGGGCAGCTGAACAAAAGGTTGATGAGTTTGTAAGTGTGGCTATCGATATATATATCCACACATATGATGCCCATGATGTAGAAGTTGTTGATAAGAATAGAGAAAAAAGAATATTCACAAAAGGCAAAATATACGCATATCTTAAGATAACTCTTAACTGGGATTATGAAGAAAGATTTAGCAGAAGTCCATTCTGGGGCTATCTGAAAGATTTTTATGTAAAATATATCATAAAGAAGAAGTTAATGCAGGGATACAATGCAAGATATAAAGATGAAATAGTTGAATTATATCAATTTATAATGAAAAAATTAAAAATGGAAACCCGCGACTTTGAATACTCGAATATTGCCGGTGTGCATAGAAGAGGGCCATAAGCATGGCAAAGATAACATATAAGGATTTCAAGCAGAATCAACCAATGCCTGTACCTCATATAAGGTTTAAAGGAGTGTGGAATATGCAGGACTTGTATGAATTTATGATAGATTATTTCAGGGAGAAAAAGTATAAATTCCATGAAAAGATGTACAAGCACAAGCACCCTTCTCCTTTTGGTGTTGAAAGGCAGTATATATGGCATGCTGAAAAAGAAGAGACCGAATCTTATTCTATTATAATGGATATCTACATCCATACTTACGATGCCCATGATATACAAGTAAAGATGAAAAGTGGAGAGATAAAGACTTTCACAAAAGGAAGAATCTGGCTTGAGTTTAATGGAACAGTAGAAATGTTAAGAGATGAGAGATGGGGCAAAAATAGTTTTTGGGCAAATTTGAGAATATTTTTAAATAACTATATCTTGAGAAAGAAATGGGGATGGGAAATATGGGATGTGCTTATGTATAAGGAGTTGCAGAGGCTTGTATGGCTTACAAGAAGAAGGTTAAAGATGGAATATGATGAATACGAACAAAAATACTGGATGGGAGTGCATGGATAATGGGAGAAGTTAACCAGATAGTGGATCATCTAAACCTGGAATATAAAGGAATATTTGATACTAGAGAGATGTTTAGAATGTTTACCAGGTGGTACAAGGAATCTCCCTATGAAAAAGGCGGTGATTATATATCTGAACAGCATACAAGCCATGGAAGATGCATAGAATATACATACTGGCCATGGAAAAAGCAGACAGATACAGTAAGGCATTTCATGAAAATAAGACTGTTAATATATGACATGAAGAAAGTGGATATAATGGTTGATAAAAAGAAGAAGAAATTAGATCATGGCCGTATTTTGATCACAATAGACGGCTTTGTAGAATATGATTACGAAAGCAGATGGCAGCATACACCCTTATTGCAGTTCATAAGAACACTATATATAAAATTCTTTTACAAAAATTATTCAAAGTTCTTCGAAAGGATCATAATAGACGACTGTCATCAGCTATATGATATGTTTGAAAGATTCTTCAATATGTATAAAAGCTACAGGCCAATAAAAGAAATGCCGCACTTCTATTATTAAAATGGTAGAAAAACACTTAGTAGTTGACGGAAAAAGATTCAACTACTCTGGAATGTTTGATATTAATGAATTCTTCAAGGAAGTAGATGATTGGACAGACAATAACAAATTTGAAAGGGAGACAAAAAAGAAGCTTGAGCATGTTTCAGCTGAAAACAAAAAAATGGAATATGTCTTTGAGCTTTGGAAAAATGCAGCAGATTATGCTAAAGTTATTGTCAGGTTAAAGGTCCTTTTCGAAGATGTTGTTGATTTTGACCTGAAAAGGGGCGATCATAAAAGAAATATGCAGAAAGGCCGTGTTCTCGTTATAATAGACGGCTTCCTCGAAACAGATTTAGAGAATAGGTGGCAGCAGAAGCCAGCGTATGTCTTTATTAGGACATTATATGATAAATTAGTGTGGAAATTCTGGCTCGGCAAATATGATGGGGTTGTCGCTAGCTCTTGCAGCGATTTTTATAATAAATTATTTGCCTATTTCAAGAAATATAAATATTAAAAGTAACTTTTTTAAATAGTATAAGAAACTAATTCTAAAGACCAGCTTTATGCGAGGGTAGCGAAGTCTGGTCAAACGCGCAGGACTTAAGAAGACACTTAAGGTTGTACCTTGAGATATCCTGTCACTTAGTGTGTCCGAGGGTTCAAATATCCAGGGGGGAGACTACAAATCTCCCCATGATTTGAAAGTCCCTTCCCTCGCATATTTTCAAAAAAGAGGAGAAAATGGCATCAAAACAACAAAATAAAGAAAGGCTTACTGATAACAGGCTTAAGAGAATAGAGATTAGGTTAAAAAAGATAGAGATAATACTTTTAAAAAGCGCAGCAAGTGACAAAAAAATAAAGAAAGAGCTCAGTTTACTTGAAAAAGAAGAGAAGAACATTGAAAAAGAGCAGAAAAAATTAGAACAGGAAGAGAAGGCAATTCTCGAAGAAATGACACATATCGAGGAAGAGGAGAAATGGCATGTTGAAATACAGTTCACCTGCAAATCAAAGGTCATGGATGATAACAACATAATAATGTGCGGCAAGACAAATAAATTATGCGAAGCTAGTATATGTCCGTTGTGGAAGAAAAAGAATTAAGTAATGCCCCTGTGGCTCAGTGGTAGAGCGCGTGCTTGGTATATCAGATAAATCCAGATAGCACGAGGTCGCGAGTTCAATTCTCGCCAGAGGCTTAGTTTTTTTCTAGGTAAATATTTAAAGGAAAGGGGCAATTTATCTGATTATGGGATGGAGAGATTGGCCATATTGGGTTAGGGGTGGTATGATTGCTTTTTCTTATAGTTTCTTACATATTTTAATGTATATTTTTCTTAATTTTGGTAACATTAGATGTGGTGGAACAATTAGTTCAGGAGGGCATTCTTGTAATGTTATTGAATTTTTGCCTGAAGCAATTATATATATTTTAGTTTTTGCTATACCACTTTTCCTTATAGGGGCATTGATAGGTTGGATTGTTGGATTGGAAAGAAAATACAAAAAAGAAAAATGAGAAATCCTTAAAGTTTCTCCGCTAAGTTTTTAAAGAAAAGATGTAATTATTAAGAGATAGAGGGCCGTAAGTATGAAAAAGATACTATTCATTCTGGTGTTGGTTGTTTTGGTTAGTGGATGTGCTAAATATAAAAGTTTTACAGAGTGCGAAGAAGATTGTATTAAAAGGGATTTTGAGGAAGGAAAATGTAAATGGCCTGAAGAAATTCCCCCTCCAGGTCTTCTTTATTCAAAATCAGAAATTGAAGGTAAGTGTAAAGTTCCTAATTCTGTACATTGTGGTGGTGGAAGTTGTGTTTGTCATTGTTATACTGAAGCGTTTTTTGAATCTGATGAGTCTTGTACATCAACTTGTTTAGCTGAAGGATTTGATGGCGGAGGATGTATGGGACTTGATGAACGTAATAGTAAATTTACCCTCTTGGCAGAGTCATATAATATTAGCAGAGAAGGAGAAAATGAAGAGATGATCAATTTTACAGTATCAAATTTTCCACCAAGAGGTAAATGTGGTACTGATTATAGTATAGCATGTATGTGTTATAATGATGTGTTAGGAGTTTTGGAAAAATAAACCTTTTTCAGTAATAATAGAATAAACTTTGGCTCTCTTTCCCCGCTAAAACATAATCCCCAATTTTAGACAGAAATGTTCACAATCCGCCAGAGGCTGATTTTTCTCCGCTAAATTACCTAAAAGATAAAAAGCAAGATTTATATTATAGTGTACTCTATTATTGTCTATGAACCCTTTTTCAATTTATTTTAGAAAGACTAAGGTTGCAGGGTATGAAGACTGGACTAGGGGATTTAAATTAGGTAAATCAATCACCATTAATAATGCGAATAATAAATGTAACATTACATTTTATATAAGTGAAAGGGGATTAAAGAAATATATTGGAGCAGACTTAAATGTAGCAGATATTGGCAACACATTAAAACATCTTTCTGAGCAATATTCAATTAAGTTCCAACAGTTAATTACGGGTATTTTAAATGGACTTATCCAAGCTTATCAAGGATTTCCATCTAGTTTTCATTTGACAAAAAAAATTCTATTTTGTTTCGATGAGATGTATCCTTTAGCGTCATGCAGGAATATAAGTAAAAATTATAGTATTATGGGTGTTTGCTTTAATGTCAGCAGATTAAATGAATCGGATTCATTAATAAGACGCTCGATTCAACATGAATTGTTACACACGGTCTCCAAAATACAACATAACCAGAAAGATATGCAAGAAAATTTATGGAAGTTGCAGAAAGAACAGGAAGTAGATATTCTTATTGCCAAGCAACTGGTGGATAAGGGCATGTCTAAAGTTATTACTTATTGTGATGGAAACTTTAAAGGTAAAAAAATTTTAAAGGATATAAAATATTTAATAAAATCATTTTATTATCTCTACGAGAAACGATTTTGGAATATTATTTCAGATGCTGCATTAGGTGTTATTGTGATAGAGATTGGAGATATTGAGCATATTAATATTGACATGGAAATAGATAAACGAAATCTTGTTGCATTACATTCACATTTAGACCAACTACAGCAAATTAAGGCACGTATTAGTCAAGGTTCTGATTTTCTTCTGGCGACACTAAATCTATTGATGTTCATGAGTTGCTTAATAGGTATGCCAGTTAATGCTGTTGCTTATTCAGTCTTAGCCCATTCCAATAATTGGGGATATCACCACCCTTACTCAAGATTGGAGAGAAAATCTATTTCTACTGAGAATATTGAAAGATTCCATCTTATGATAAACAAATTTTGTGAACCTCAGGTAGCACAAGCGTTTCTAAGATTTTATAGTGCCTTTCTCCACACTATAAAAGCTCAGGCAATACATAATGATCCATTAAATCCCGACATTGTGCAACAGATACATAATACTGAAGCAATTGAAAGGAGTAAGAATGCATACAGGATATTACATAGTGAATTTAATGGGTTATTTAAGGACTTGCGCAAGCATGAAGATTATTAAATCAGAAGAAAATGGATGGAAAGCAATATCTCCGCTAAAACAAACAATCCCCAAACATGGAAAGATTTAATGATTCTCGCCAGGGGCTTGATTTTTTCTCGGATAAATTTTTAAAGGAATGAGGAAGTTTTTTCAAATACCTAAGAACATACTTATAACTAATTACCTAAAATTATCAGGCTAGAAACTAAAACATAATAGGTAATTTAAAATTAACATACATAAGTAAATAAGTAGAAATTAATAACGTTAAAAGAATCATAGATACAACAACATATAAATTAAGTGATTTATTGTTTATAGCTTTTTCAAGAAAAATTAGTTTAACTTTATTAAATATTAAATGATAGATAGCACCATAAAGGAAAAATGAACAAGGCAAAATAGCAACGACTGCCACATAAAGAAAAATCATATTAACTACTATTATTGGATAGATAAAAGACATATTTAAGAAAATAAAAAGAGTAAAAAAATCAACTGGAATTATGGGTTCTAAACCCCTAGTTTGAAGTACCATAAATAAAATAAAAATTAATACACCAAATAAACCACCCGTTACAAATATTATTATATTGCTCAATATATCCTTCTTGCCTTTCTGTTTATAAGGTTTTAATTTATTATTTATATTTAATTTAGCAGTAACTAACAAAAACAGAAGTAGCATAAAAGCTGACCACCCTAACCACATAATAAGCGGGCCATGCAGCTCTTTCGTATATATATAAATCAGCATAGAACCAAAATAATATATTATAATTAAAATCCACCAAATTAACTCTCTTTTTAATGAAAACTCAGCTTTCTTATTGGCCATAAACAATCTTTATTTTGGCAACTTAAATAATTTTCTACAATGAAGGTCTTCTTCTCCGCTAAATCCTCAAAGAAATAATTCCCCAAATCATAATCCCTAATTTTAGACAAAAATGTTCGCAATCCGCCAGGGGCTTGATTTTTTTATTTTCTAGATAAATTTTTAAAGAAATAGATCAGGAATATGATAATTAATAAGATTATTCAAAGGATTAATCGACAATGAAACGCAAACAAACAACCAAAGAAGCGCAAGAAAACACCCTAGCTGTTTTCCAAGGCAAGAAAATCCGAAGAAATTGGTTTAATGATGAATGGTGGTTTTCAGTAGTTGATATTATAGAAGCATTGACAGAAAG
>JAGLMD010000022.1 GCA_023140175.1 Nanobdellota archaeon
AGTTGTCCGCAAAAATCGGACAACTGAAATTAATGTCTCCTGATGGAAAATCCTACTTAACTGACTGCGTAAATACGAAAAACGCATTTAGGATAATTCAATCTATTCCATCTAAAAAAGCAGAACCTTTCAAGCAATGGTTAGCCCAAGTTGGATATGATAGAATAAAGGAAATAGAGAATCCTGAACTTGCCCAAAAACGAATGAAAGAGATTTACAAGCAAAAAGGATATTCTGAGGATTGGATTGAGAAAAGGGTGAGAGGTATTGCTATAAGAGATGAGCTCACAGACGAATGGGAAAAAAGAGGTGTAGAAGAAAAAAGAGAATATGCAATTCTAACTGCAGAGATAACCAAAGCTACATTTGACATGACTCCAGGTGAATACAAAAAATTCAAAGGATTGAAAAGAGAAAGCCTGCAGGATCATATGAACGATTTAGAATTGATTTTCTCAATGTTGGGTGAAAGAGTCTCTACTGAAATCACAAGAAAAGAGGATGCACAAGGATATAAAGAAGCTGAAGATGCTGCTAAAATGAGAGGAAGAGTAGCAGGCAACGCAAGAAAAGAAACAGAAAAAGAATTAGATCGTTCAGTAACATCGAGAGAAAACTATCTTTCTGAACCGGAAAAAAAGAAGAAACTCCAGGATAAAAGCAAGAAGTAAGGAACTCCACTATCTATTTTAAAATTGTCCCCTTCTATTTTTTATCCTATCAAAATTATTGAAACACACTTCCCCAAAATATAAACACACAACTTCATTAAACCCTATTTCACTTCAAAATCCTCTGAGCCTTCTCATACTTCAACCCTAATTTTTCCAATAACCCTACTATTCCTTGCTTATACTGCCCCATTCCTTTCCAATCTAAAACAACAATCTCTGGCCTGGGAACAGTCCTCTCAATAGCCTTCTTTAACATCTCCTCATTCAAGAACTCAAGCGCATACTTAGGGCATATATGCCCAATAGCATAATCAGTTCTTGCCATTAACTTATTTCCAATCTGATTATAATGCCCCCCTCCCAAAAGAATACAAGACTTATAACTATCATTCTTTGGCTCAACTAATTTAATGATAGTATGCGCAATTATTTCCCCAGCTTTCCTGTTCCCCCAATGTTCATCTGTTGAGCCAATCTCAATAAACATAACGGGCTTTTCAATAAAAGGCCCATGATGCGTTACCTCCATCGTAATCTGATGGTCAGGCACTAACTCAGAACATTTCTCTAACTCTAAATAAGCTCTTTTAAGCATAAAAGCAGGAGCAGCACATAACTCTTTATCCACCCCTCCAAATTCAGCTTTAGACCAATTTCCAGGAGCATGACAGCTCAAAGAATGTATCCCTTCTTTGCTTTGATGCCTTGTCGCAAAAATGAAAAAATCCGCATCAATCCTTTTATCAATCTTTTCAGCAAAAACAGAATATCCCTCAATCGAATAAAGCTTTACATTATTATAAGTATGAACAGGATGATTCTCAAAAGAACTTTCTTCCTTAAAACCATAAAGCTCAAGCAGGCATTCCTTTATATTCATACTTGCAGGATCCTGCTCCGAAACTATGATTGCATAATCCATAAGGCAGGTATCTAAAGAGATAATTTAAATAATTACTCCAAAATATATTGACACTTAATAGTAGTAAAAAAAGAAAGATTTAAATATGCCATATTTATCCCAAAAGATATGGCTTATTATTCATTCGACAGATGCTCAGAAGTTATTTTAGACAAGATAGAAAAAATAGCTTCAGAGATAGGTTTAAGAAAAAAGGAATACACGCACAAAAGAAGATATTGGGAAGCCCCAAAAAGTTTAGCACACAAAAATCACAATACCGATGTATTGATTCTAAGATATGATCCATTTAATATCGTGCCTTTGCTCCTACAGACACCAGCCAAAAGAACCCATAAAGAGTCTCCAGAAATAGGGCAACTAGTAATGAAACTCTTTGAAATTTCAAGGTCAACTAAAGTCATGGATATTCTTCTCTCGCCGTATGATTTAAGCGAATTCTATTAATAAAAAATCAAATTCCTATCCAGCCTACTTTTATGAACTCTACAGCCAAAGCAACCAATATTAGCCCCATTACCCTGCTCATCACATCTGCTCCCTGCCTGCCCAGGAACTTATAGATATAGTCAGAAAAACTGAGAGATACCCAGACAAGAAGAAGATTCAGTACAGAAGCTAAGAAAGTGATCCATATTCCAACCGAATGCACTAACAATATAACAGTAGTTATCACTCCCGGTCCGGTTATCAATGGCGTAGCTAATGGCACAATTGCAAATTCATATTTCTCATATTTTCTCTCCCTGAATCTTAATCCAAGAACCATCTGTATACCAACAAGAAGGATTATAATACCGCCTGCAACCTTAAAGCTGCTTATACTCACTCCAAAAAAACGAAGAATGCCTTCTCCAAAGAAAAGGAAAAGCATCAACAATATTGCTGCAATAGTCAATGCCTTATTTATGCTCTTTATTTTTTCCTTCTTCTTCAATTTCTTCGAGAGTACAAGAAACAAAGGCACATTCCCAAGTACATCCATTATTACAAATATCGCCAAAAATGCTCTAAAAAACTCATCTATCATTTTAACCTCTTTTTTAGATTTTCCGGCAATACTAGTATATATTAGTTTTTATTTTGTTATCGAAAATTCGTGGCCAATATTATATGCTTTAGCCTGTAAATACAGCCCCGAATTTTGGATTCCAAAAATTGGCTAACTATAATAGCGAGCTGTAATACATCAGCCTTTAGGCTAAAGATAAGCGAGCATTATATGCTCAAAAATCGAAGATTTTTGGCATCTTAGAAATCTTTGATTTCAAAGAAATGATTAGCCAATTTTTGTTATTTTCAATATTGAAATATAAAAACCATTAAAATAGTTAATTTTAAATATAAGTATTTTTATAATAGAATATAGAAGTAAAAATATAAGTATTTTGTATACTAGTATAAAAAAAACCAAAAAGAAACCTTTAAATATAAGTATTTTTATAATGAAATATATAAGTATTCAAAATGACACTAGCAGAATTCCGAAGAAAGCTATACAAAAGAGGCTCTAGTTATGAGACAACTATCCCCATGCCCCTTCTTTTCGCTCTTGATAAAAACAAAAAGCACAATGTTGTATTCTCTTTCGATTCTGATGCAAATAAATGGTTCCTGAAATTTGAGGAAAATGAAAAGAAAAGTACAGAAGAGAGGATATGAGCAAAAAAAGAGGCTTTAATCAAAAAAAGGTGAAAAAAAATGAAATACAAGCTTAGAGAAATAATAGATTCACTCGAAACTGATGAGCTTCTTAAGATGAGAAGAGACATTGAAGCAGGCGGCTTCCATCTGAAAAGGTTCATCGATGTCAAGATAAAAGACCAGCAAAAGAAGCATGAAAAATACTGTACAACATGCTCCTCTGAATTAGACCCGAACAACACTAATAATTTTACATTGATTTTCGGCCCTGATGACTTCAGGAAAAAAGCTTCATTCTGCGGCCTTGATTGTCTTGGATATTTCCTAAAAGAATTAAAACAAATAAAAAAGGTGAGGCACGTATGAATGAGATTATTGCAAGGAAAAAGATTGATGAAAACGGTGATGAGATTATTGAGCTTGACTTAAACAAGCCATGGCCAAAAAGGGCATCCAGTACATATACAAACTATAAGGATGACTTAGAAAAGATGGTGCTATCAGAAAGGAACTCTAGAAGAAAACCAAAAGAATTCATCACGCTTTTAAATTAGTTTGATATACATTTATAAATGTATATTTACTATGCTAGTTCTATGTCCTATTATAAAGAGCTAATTTCAATAATCAAAAAGGAGCATCCTTCAAAAGATACTTTGTCTAAGATAAAGACAAGACTATGCAAGAAGCATTCTTTAAAAAAAATACCAACAGATATAGAAATCCTCCTCAATACCCCAAAAAAAGATATTCCTAAAATAAAAAAATATATCCTTACCAAGCCAACAAGAAGCATCTCAGGAGTTGCTGTTATAGCTATAATGTCACAGCCATCAAAATGCCCTCATGGAAAATGCGCAATTTGCCCAGGCGGATTAAACTCTGCTTTCGGAGATGTTCCTCAATCATACACTGGAAAAGAGCCTGCAACTAGGAGAGCAATAAGAAATGATTATGATCCATATCTGCAGGTCATGAATAGGCTGGAGCAGTATATAGTGCAGGGCCATACACCAGAAAAAGTAGAATTGATTGTTATGGGCGGCACATTTCCAGCATTAGAGAAAAAATACCAGGAAAACTTCATAAGATACTCACTAAAAGCAATGAATGATTTCTCAGCACTCTTTTTCAGGAAAAATATATTTGATATGGAGAAATTCAAAGCTTTCTTTGAGCTTCCCAGAAAGATAGGAGATAAGGCAGATGAAAAAAGGATAAAGAAAAAACTCCTTAAAGAGAAAAAGAGTAAAAAAACCTCACTATTAAAAGAGCAAACTAAAAACGAGAAATCAAATATTAGATGTATCGGCTTAACAATGGAGACTAGGCCGGATTATGCAAAGATAAAACAAGCCAATGAGATGCTAAGACTAGGCTGCACAAGAGTTGAACTAGGCATACAGACAGTATATGATAAAGTACTTGAAAAAATAGAAAGAGGCCATTCAGTAAAAGACTCAATAGAATCTACCAGAATACTAAAAGATCTCGGCTTCAAGATAAACTATCATGTCATGCCAGGCCTGCCCTTAGTCACATTGAAGCAGGATTTAGCTGCCCTTAAGAAACTCTTTGAAGATGAAAATTTCCGCCCGGACATGCTGAAGATCTACCCTTGTATGGTCTTGAAAGGCACTAAACTGTTTGAAGATTGGAAAAAAGGTAATTTCTCACCATTAACAACAGAAAAAGCAGCTTCATTAATAACAGAATTCAAGAGATATGTTCCAGAATATGTAAGGATAATGCGCGTCCAAAGAGATATTCCGACATTCATGACAGAAGCTGGCGTAGATAAGACAAACCTAAGGCAGTACATAGAAAAAGAACTAAAGAAAAAAGGGATAAGATGCAGATGCATAAGATGCAGAGAAATCGGAAGAACAAACGAAGAGATAAAAGATTATAAGATAAAGATAATAAGATATAAAGCTTCCAAAGGCAGGGAATTTTTTATAGCAGCAGAAAAAAATGATAGTATAGTCGGCTTTTGTAGACTAAGATTTCCTTCGCAGCAATTAAGGAAAGAGATAACAAAGGAATCTGTTCTGATAAGGGAATTGCATGTCTATGGTGAATCAACTGAGTTAGGGAAAAAAGGAAAAGTACAGCATAAGGGCATAGGAAAAGAATTGCTGAAACATGCTGAAAACATCTCCAAAAAAAACAATTACAAGAAGATTGTTGTTATCTCAGGTATAGGCGCAAGAGATTATTACAGAAAACTCGGCTATAAGAAAGAAGGTGTTTATATGGTTAAGACAGCAAAACAGTAGGATTACTGCCTGCTGACAAATAGTTCTATGCAATATCCCATATAGATATTATGGATTCTTCCTTGAATTTCCATGCGATATAAATTTACCATGCCATAAGTTCTATTCTCACCTTAGAAAACTATCCTTTGTCATCCTGTTCACAGGTTTTTCTGATAAAAGTAAGACTCGGCCATATTTCAAGGATACCACTCAAATTCGTTATATTACCACTAATTAAGAGTAACAGATAGTAAGATTTATAAAGGGACATACTTTTATTATTCATACATGAACTTTTCATTATTTATCTAAGAACATGACGAGTAAAAATAAAAACAATCGGAAAAAGGAGCCAAGATCAGTAGATTTAGATATCTCTAACTTACCCCTCTCCTCAGTGGAAAAACTGGTTGAATTAGGCGACCTTGAAGAAGAGACAGGAGAAGAAAGTGATGCAGAACACGAGGAAACAATATCTGAATTTCTTGATCTGGATAACCTAAAAAATGAGTTGTTGGGTGATGGAATAGAAGAATTCTATATAATTAAAGAAGAATCTATTGAAAACTTGGCAAAAAAAGTCATTCCGGAAAAAGATGTTGTGAATGAGCTTACAGGCATTGAAGATATAGATTACAGGGGATTCAAAGCAGAACTGCCCAGAATGGGTATCTCCGGATTTAATCTCATCTCCATACCTAATCAGGGAAGCGGAAAAGAAAAAAGATATTATTCAAAAGAACAGATAAATGAAGTGAAGGGCTCTTTCAGAAAAGATGATCTGAAAAAAGCTGCATTAGGGCACCTCATCAAAGCTGAAGCAAAAGCGCATAGTAAAATCACTGCAAAAGGAAAGACGATTGAGGAAGTCATAAATCACCTGAGCCTGCCATTGGATGAATCAAGCAGAGAAAGGATAGGAGAATACAATGCAAATGGCGCTTTGCATCTCGAAGAATTAGGAATATCAAAGATTATAGCTTCAGAAAGAAGAGGGATTAAAGAAGAAGATATTCGTTCTCTCTATCTTGAGCATTACGGCCTTGACTTTCCTGGATTGAACAATGAGCTTAAATCCAAATATGGCCATGTGATCAAATTAGATAAAGACGGACAAAGCATGAGATTGAGGCTTACAGAAGAAAAGGTAAGGGAACTATCAGGAAAAGATGGCAAGGATTCAGTTTCTGTTTACAGATATAAAAGAAAGGAGTTTATACTTGGAGGAATAAAACTGCGCGCTTCTGATAAGAAGATCAAGGCATTCATGGATAGCCTGATTACAGCTGAAAGCTTCGCATCTCAGATTTTCCCAGAGCATAGGGAATATTTCACAAATCTGCACGACTTAGATCTTGAAGAATTCCTGAAAAAAGAAGCAGGCATCTACCAGGCAGAAAAAGGATTAGAATTACTGCCCGCAATAAAAGGAAAGTATCATGAATTGGATAAAGGCCAGTTCATAGGATTGATGGGAAAAGACAGGCATGATATTATCCAAAAAGGATTGAAACTAAGGATAGCTTTAGCATCCTACGAAAAAAAGGACTCTGAGAATTTTACAATAGGGGCTATAGCAAAGCTCTTCTCAACTTCTTCTGAAAAAATGATGAGCTTGGACATAGCAGAAGATATGGGGCTTATAAAGCAGATTTCAGAATCAGGGCAGGATTATCATGCACTCAACAATGTCTATCTTATGCATCTTAAAGGCAGGCAAAGCTCGATTGATGGAAAAGTAGAGTTCAATGACAGCAATATCAGGGATTGGAGAATAAGGCCTGAAGTGATGTCAGAGTTCACTAGCAAAAAATTTGAGAATTCTGTGTTAGATGTGAAAAAAGCAAATGAAGAGCTGAAAAGGCAGTATGAGATCGATGGGATTGATAGAAATAAAAGAAGATATATTCCGGAAATTTTTATGCCATTCAGGATTGGGAAAAAACTTGTGAATACTGCACAGCATAACAGAGAGATAAAAAAGATTCTTGAAAAAAAGGACATCAGAAAAAGGATTGAATGGGCAGAAAATATATCTTATTACCAGGAAGATCCTGGAGAAAGATATGTAAAGCTGGAAAAAGTAAAAGATGAGCTTGGCCTCAATGATAAAGACTGGGAAAAAGTCAAAAAATCAATAAGAACTATAGTGCCTGGTGTTGAAGAGATAAAAAGGATAGAAAGCACACTGAAGAACAAGAATATGAAAAAGCCTACAAAAGACCCGGAAGTATTCTACAAAAAATATTATAGGCATATAGCAAGCTATGACAATGAATATATCACAAAAGCCCGGTTTGACAGGATAAGAGACAACCTTGTAAGCAGGGATAATCTCTCAAAAAAGCTCACAGGCATTGATGCTGATTACCCCTTATTGCAGAAAGAGATGGAAATAAGAGGATACAGCCTTGAAGGATTATTGCATACTGTCTCGATTTCTGAAAAGAATGAAGATTCGGCTATGCAGAAAGAAGAAAGAACCGGTTTCTACATTAGATCAAATATAGAGTTAGTCAAAAAGAATCTTGAAAAGAGTTCAGATTACAGGAAGATTCAGATAGGGCTTGCTTTAAGAAATGCATGGAATGAGGCAGAAGAAGAGATAAGCCGGATTAAATATTCCAGTCCTGAACAGGCAGCAGATGTTCTGGGCTCAAAAAACATAGGCATATTGATAGAGAAAGAATTGCTGAAAAAGAAAGACATAAGCATAGCCCCGATACTCAAAAAGATTATAGAACAGAAATATAGCATAAGAATGAAGGAAGAAGAGATAAGAGAATTCTACCAGGAAGATGGAAGATATGAATTCAAGCTTGTGAAAGCTATAACCAACCTTGATGAGTTCCTCGCAAAAACAGTCCCTATAAGTGCAGTAAGAACTAAATTAGGCTCAAACTGGCTTGGAGACATATTTTATACCCATTTCCTGGAACAGAATAATCCAGTTGTGCTTCACATTGAAAATGAGTATAAGTATCATGAATCTAACATTTCCAGGCTTCAGAACATAAAGCTGCCAAGATCTATGTTGAGAAAGGCTGTGGCAAATGAGCTTAAGATAGAAGGTGCTCCAAAGAGAGACTATACAATATTCTCAGATTTGCCACGGGAAATAACTATTGAACATATAAAGAGCATAGAAGACAGTGTTGAAATGTTTAAGTCAGGATGTTTAAGCCAAAAACAGATATTGCAGAAGATAGGAACAACAATAAACAGCTTGGTAATAAACAAACTTATGCAGGAAGTTTTGCCAGGAAGCACCACTTTCCTCAATGGAAAGTATCATGCACAGGACATATCTGATCTAAAAAATATTATTGATTCTTCAGCAGCGAAGCTTAAAATAGATAATAAATCATTTATATCGATGTACTCAAAAGATTATTTCCAGCTTAAGCAGACTGGATTAGAAAATTCCGAGATTAAGAAGCTCTTGAGCAGCTCATATAGCATCGACAAGCTGGATACATATTCTTCTTCCCTTGCAAAATGGGCTAAGGCAAAAGCTACGACATTTACTTTAGAAGAAAAAACATATGTTCACCAGGATGACCTGCCTGTTTCGGAGATAAAACCAGAAGATATAACCTTAAAGGGTATCAATGGCCTGATTAGTACAGGCAGGTGGATAAGATATATGCAGGAAGAATTTAAGCACCAGAGAAACAGCCACCAAAAGAATTCAAAAGAGATAGCAAAACTTGAAAAGGATTATATCTCATACCTGATGAAAAGCGATGGCATTAATCCAAATGAAGAGTTCTATGACTTCAACCAGTTTATACAGGTTAATGATATAACAGAAACACTTATGGACAACAATATACACAACATAAACAGGATTACACTTAAAGATGAAAGGAAAAGGGAGGTTGACAGCCAGAATACATACTACACATCAAGAGAGGCAAAAGCAATACTTGGGATTAATTCAAAGAGAATTGCCAGAACTGGAATTCCCAATATAGGCGGACCGCAGTCAGGATTATACAGGCTGGCTGACATAGCAGATTACATAAGAAAAACAAGCATACAGGACAAGCAGCATATAAAGAACATACGCATGGAACTGAAAAGTGATATAGACCTTATCATGGCAAAAACGATGTTGTCACAGGGATATCATAATGAAGATATAAAGAAAATACTAAAGCTTCCTTCTGATATCTATAATGCCTCGAGAAAGAGAGTCGACGAAATGATAATAAAAAATTCAATGGATATTCTAAAACATTTATACCCATAATTAAGAAAGATAAAAAATATTCCATTCTATATTATATCTAGACATTACATTTAAATAATATTCTTCAATCTTCTCCTTCATGCTTAATCCAATCCCTAACACAGAAGAAATAGAGATAAAACAAGGCTTCGAAGAACGCTATTCTAAATTAACAGACTGGGATGAATTCAAGAAATACTCACTATCCTTTCTAAGAAGAAGTATAAGAGTCAACACATTAAAGATGGCTGTAGAAGAATTGAAAGAAAGGATGCAAAAAGATTGGTCATTGACACAAATCCCCTGGTGCAAGCAAGGCTTCTGGATTGACCACAAAGGAAAAGGAGAAGATTATAGGAGAGACATAGGCAACACAATAGAGCACCAGCTAGGATATATCTACATCCAGGAAGCTGCATCTATGATCCCCCCATTAGTCCTTGACCCGAAACCAGGAGAAATCATCCTGGATATGTGCGCAGCTCCAGGCTCAAAATCCACTCAAATATCACAATATATGCAGAACAAAGGAATCCTTATAGCAAACGACTTCCTCGGAAAAAGATTAGCTCCGTTAGGAATAAATATCCAAAGAACATCTGCATTAAACACATTGATAACATTGATGAAAGGAGACTGGTTTGCAAAATCAGGGATAAAATTTGACAAAGTCCTTGTAGATGCTCCCTGCTCAGGCACAGGAACAATAAGGAAAAGCCTGAAAACACTGAGGATATGGAATCCTAACATGGTAAAGAAAATCGCAAATGAACAGAAAAGACTTATCGAGACTGGCTTTAATATACTAAAAGAAAACGGCATTTTAGTCTATTCAACCTGCTCATTAGAGCCAGAAGAAGATGAAGCAATAATAGATTTCCTTATTAAAAAATATGATAACGCAAGAATAGAAGAGATAAATTTAGAAGGATTGAAAAAAGGCAGCATAATAACTGAATTTGAAGGAAACAGATACTCTGAAGAGATAAAAAAATGCCTAAGGATCTGGCCGCAGGATAATGACACCGAGGGCTTCTTCGTAGCTAAAATAAAGAAATTATAAAAAAGATATCAGATTAATAACAAAAATGCATAAATACAATTTAATCTCAATCTTAGTCCCTGTTTTTTCTGTACTTATAATGGTCTCAGCTGTAATCTTTCTCAAGCCCGATGTTACAGGCCTTGTCATCCATGAGCCTGGAGCCATACCTCAAAATGTCAACGCAGATGTCACACTAAAAACAAAATCAAACGAAGTCATACCGCCAAATGCAATAATAGAAGTTCAGCTAGATGAAAACAAGGCAGGAATGTATATAAAAGAATTCATAGAAAAGACAGGAAAAGATTATAAGATAGAAACAGGCGCATTAGAAGAATTCGGTTTCTACGGCCCTGGGTACACCGGAGATTATATATATAGCATGGAATTATCAGAATTTGATATTGACAGGGAAATTGGTGTAGGAGAGCATATATTCACAACAAGGATAATCTATCGCAACCAGATATTATACGAAAAAGAAAACAGGATTATGATAGCAGAATAAAAGAATAAAAACAAGGTGATAAAAAATGTTAGAACTAACAAAAAATAATTTTGACAAAGAAGTATTAAAATCAGACATCCCTATAATAATCGATTTCGGAGCAAGTTGGTGCGGCCCTTGCCAGATGATGGGCCCAGTTTTTGAAAAACTAAGCAAAGAATATGAAGGAAAGCTAAAATTTGCAAAAGCAAGTACAGAAGAACAGCCTGATTTAGCTAATAAGTACGAAATAAGAAGCATCCCTTGTCTAATTGTTCTCAACAAAGGAAAAGAAGTAGAAAGATTGATAGGTTTTAAAGCAGAAAATGAGTTGAAAACAGACATCAATAACGCATTAAAGAATCTCTAAGCAGAAATCTTTCTTTTAGCAGCATGCGCTCCAAAAGCAACTATTCCCCCTAAGATTGCAGTATAAATCTGGAACATACCCATAGTTGTAAGGAACAGGACAGGCAGGACACTTAATTTTACTAAGACAAACGCAGCTATAAAAAGGAATGCTGCCTTTAATAAAGAGCCCAATAATAATGCAGCCCATTTATTCATCCCCTTATTAAGATTAAACTCCTTGAAAGCATAAACCAGGATTGCATTCCCAACCCATATAAACGGAATCATGTAAACCAAAAATATTGTATAAGGCCCAAAAATCAATCCCCTTGACAAAACCCCCAGGCTTGGAAGTAAGATAACAGGCAATAATTTATATCCCCTCACATTCAATGCTGCCATAATCAATGCTGCATTTACCAAAACTCCGACAATAATCTGCGGATGGCCCACAAAGAACGGAATAAAGAACGCCGCAGCTGAATAAACAACCATTTCTACATTCTCCTGCAGAAAACTGATAGCATATTCCTGCTTTTTCCAGAAACTATATGCATAACCCATACTGATTTAAAGCGAATGAAACATTTAAAAACTTTTTGCTTTGACATTCTAACGCTAATAACACAACCCCGAAACTTTTATATATAGTCTATATTTTATCAGATTAGATGAATACAAAAAATAAGATTGGTGATATGCCTGCTTCTAGCCTCTTACTTCCAAGACTTACCAAAATCCAGAAAGAAGAAGGTTATCTCTCCGAAGAGAGGCTAAAGGAACTAGCTAAAGAGATAAGCATACCAATAACAAGAATCTATGAAGTAGCCACATTTTACTCATTTATCACTATTGATAAAAAAGGGAAGTATGTGATAAGAGTATGTGCAAGCCCATCATGCCATATCAATGGCTCTGATGATATTCTTGAGATATTTGAAAGATTACTAGAGATAAAAGTTGGTGGAACAACTAAAGATAATAAATTCACATTAGAAAAGACATCATGCATCGGCTGCTGCGATGAAGCACCTGCAGCGTTGATCAATGATGAAGCATACACAAAACTAAATGATGAAAAGATCAGGGAAATACTGGCAAAATGCAAATAACCCAGAAAACAGAATTCAAAGCTTTTGAAAAAGCAGTATCCATGAAGCCTGAAGAAGTTATCAGGATAGTTAAGGATTCGGGCCTGAAAGGGAGAGGGGGTGCTAATTTCCCCGCAGCATTGAAATGGCAGGCTGCAAGAAATTCACACAATCCGATGAAGATAGTCATATGCAACGCTGATGAAGGTGAACCCGGGACATTCAAAGACAAATTCATCATAAAGAATAATCCCGGCGCATTGATAGAAGGTATTGCAATAGCATCATATGCTGTGGGTGCTAACCTTGCATACATCTATCTAAGGGGAGAATATGAATACTTAAGAAAGAGCCTGGAAGAAGTTATAAAAAAATATTCTGATCGACTATCAAAGATAGATCTTAAGATAGAGATAGTGATGGGTGCCGGAGCATATATCTGCGGAGACGAAACAGCGATAATGAATTCTATCCAGGAGCTCAGAGGTGAGCCTTGCGCAAAACCTCCTTATCCGGTCGAGAAAGGATTATGTGATTTCCCTACATCTATCAACAATGTTGAAACACTGGCAAACGTTCCCCTTATAATCAATGGAAACTGGAAGGATATGAGATTATTCTCCCTATCAGGAGATGTAGAAAATCCGGGTATCTATGAACTGCCGTTAGGGATAACAGGAAAGGAACTGATCGGGAAAGCCGGTCCAAAAAAAGATATAAAAGCATTATTCTTTGGCTGCGCTGGAGGCTGCGTTCCCTACAGCCCGGATATGATCCTCGATACAGATAATATGAAACAGATGGGTGCAATGCTTGGATCATGTACAGTCATCGCCATTAACTCAGACAAGAGTATTCCAAAGATATGCAAAAACATTGCAGAGTTCTTTGTCCATGAAAGCTGCGGCAAATGCACTCCCTGCAGAGAAGGTAATTTTAGGGTATTGCAGATATTAAATAAGATCATATCCAAAACTGCCACTAAAAAAGATATGGAATGCCTGGAAGACCTTGCTAATTTCATCAATAAAACATCCCTTTGCGGCCTTGGCCAGGCTTCAAATATACACATTAAGACAGCACTCCAATATTTTAAACAGGAGTTTACACAATGATAAATATAGCAATTAACGGAATACAGATGCAGGTAGAAGAAGGAAAGACAATTTTAGAGACATGCCTAAAACATAATATAGATGTTCCGTATCTTTGTTGGCACCCAGACCTGGCTGCCCAGGCAAGATGCAGGATCTGCATTGTTGAAGCCAATGGAAAAATGATCACATCCTGCAATACAAAAGTGCAGGAAGACATGAATATAGTGACAGAAAATGAAGAGATAATCAAAGCAAGAAAACTCAATCTTGAATTACTGATCGCCAATCATGATATAATCAATGAAAATAATGAAGTTGCTGAACTTGCAAAAAAACTTGGAATAACTGAAAGCAGGTTTGATAAGCTGCATGACAAATCAGTTGATTCGACAAGTGCTGCTATTTATCGTGATAATAATAAGTGCATCCTATGCGGCAGATGTGTCCAGAAATGCCAGGAGATACAGTCGGTCTATGCTCTTGGATTCGCAAACAGGGGGCATTACACAGAAGTAACCTCCTGGTTTGATCATGGGTTAGGAGAAGTTGCTTGTACCCAGTGCGGCCAGTGCAGCAATATATGCCCATCAGGGGCAATAACTGAAGTAGGCAGCATAAAAGAAGTGATGGATGCTGTCAAAGATCCTGACAAGGTTGTCATTGTACAGACTGCGCCGTCTATAAGGGGCACGCTGGGCGAGACACAGGGAATGCCTCCCGGAAGTTTAGTCACAGGAAAGATGGTATCTGCGCTAAGAAGAATCGGCTTTGACAAGGTACTCGACACAGACTTCACAGCTGATCTTACTATCGTAGAAGAAGGGACTGAATTGATACATAGAATAAAGAACAAAGGGATTCTGCCTATGATCACTTCATGCAGCCCTGGCTGGATTAAGTTCATCGAGCACTTCTTTCCAGAATTGCTGCCCAACCTAAGTACTTGTAAATCACCTCAGCAGATGTTCGGCACACTAGCAAAAACATACTACGCTGAAAAAAATAATATGGATCCTTCAAAGATAATCTCAGTCAGCATAATGCCCTGCACTGCTAAAAAGTTTGAATGTGCCAGACCGGAGATGGATGATTCAGGATTCAGGGATGTTGACTATGTCCTCACAACAAGAGAAACAGGAAAGATAATCAGCGCTGAAGGAATTGACTTTAAGAATCTGCCTGATGAATCCTTTGACCCCATCATGGGCTCTTCTTCAGGAGCAGCAGCTATCTTCGGAGCAACTGGCGGAGTTATGGAAGCTGCATTAAGGACAGCTGCAGATATCCTTGAAGGGAAAGACCTGGAAAAATTTGAATACACCGCTGTAAGGGGCCAGGAAGGGATCAAAGAAGCTGCTGTAGAAGTTGCGGGCATGAAAATTAATGTTGCCATTGCCCATGGGCTTGAAAATGCAAGAAGATTGATGGAAACTGTCAAAGAAAATCCATCAAAATACCATTTTATCGAGATCATGGCCTGCGTAGGTGGATGCGTAGGGGGAGGGGGCCAGCCCATGCCCACTAATAGCGAAGTCATCAGGAAAAGATCAGGGGCGCTCTATAACCAGGATAAAAACCTGGAATTGAGAAAATCGCATAAGAACCCTGAGATAATCCAGTTATATAAAGATTTTTTAGGAGAAGCTGGAGGGCATAAAGCACACGAGTTATTGCATACAAAGTATACTAAAAGAAATGTGTTTGGAGATTAATAAAAACACCTGAATTACTAAAAGGGATCGGATGATGTGCATGGATTATAGAAAAACTAATTCTTTCTTTCAAAAGTTTTTAATACCTATATGATTCCCAACAGCAGTTGTAAAGCTAAAGGGAGGAAGATAAATATGTCAAAAACTGAAGAAAACCTAAAAGCTGCATTTGCCGGTGAATCTCAAGCCAGAAACAAATACACTTATTTTGCTAAAGTAGCTTATAAAGAAGGCTATAATTATATTGGCAAAATATTTGAAGAGACAGCTGATAACGAAAAACAGCATGCTAAAGATGAATTTAAATTATTAAAAGGCATAGGAGACACAAAAGCAAACCTTAAAGCAGCCATGGATGGCGAACATTACGAGACAACAGAAATGTATCCTGCATTTGCAAAAGATGCCCAGGAAGAAGGCAACATAGAAGCCGCTGACCTTTTCAAGCAGATTGCCAAAGTAGAGGCTGAACATGAAGCAAGATATAAGAAACTCCTGGAGATAGTCGAAAAAGGCACTGTTTTCAAAAGAGAAAAGCCGATAAGATGGAAATGCTCTAAATGCGGCTATATCCATGAAGGCACATCCCCGCCAGAGAAATGCCCATCATGCAGGCATCCAAAAGAATACTATGAGCCTGAATGCTTATGTTTTGGCGAAAATTGTGAGAAATGTAATTGATGAACGAGATTTTGCTTCACTTGAAACTAATCCAGTTTTTTCTATGAAAGAATTAGAAGAATTAAATGGTTGGACTGATGATTTAATCAATTATGTAAGAGATTATGTAAATTTAAATGTATTTGCAGGGGTAGCTTAATTATGGCGAATTTGCCGCAATTAAATTAATGGTACTAATATGAAACATGCCATAAAATTATTCAATGATAAGAAACTTCGTGTTGAATGGGATCCAGATGATGAGAAATGGTACTTTTCAATAGTTGATGTTGTGGCTGTTTTAACAGATAATAATTTTCAAGGAGCCAGAAATTACTGGAAAGTTCTAAAACATTGATTAAAGGAGGAAGGGAATGAAACGGTTACAAATTGTAACCAGTTGAAATTATTAGCTCCAGATGGTAAGAAAAGACTTACTGATGTAGCTAATACTGAACAATTACTTCGTTTGATTCAGTCAATCCCTTCTAAAAAGGCAGAGCCGTTTAAGATTTGGCTTGCTCGAATTGGTAGGGAAAGAACAGATGAAACGGAAAATCCTGAATTAATCATAGATAGAGCAATGAAAACTTACTTACAAAAGGGATATTTTCAAGAATGCATATCTTCCTTATAGAGATCCAGAAACATTAAGGGCATTTTTAAGAATAATTGATGATTTTAAGTATGACCATTCTGAAAGACTAGGGGATGCATTTGAATATTTACTTTCTGTTATTGGTTCTCAAGGTGATGCAGGACAATTTAGAACCCCTAGACATATTATTGAATTTATTGTTGATGTTGTTGATTCAACTGTAAATGATACAATATTAGATCCTGCCTGCGGAACTGCTGGTTTCTTGATTTCTGCATATAAGCATATTGTTGAGAAAAATATGAAAGAGGGAAAAGTTTAAGCTGTTAGTTCTGCGTGAGAAACCCTCATCTTCAGATAGATGTATTTTTGGAGTATGTTATTTTTTATAATTCAAATTCAGTAATAAATCCTTTTATCATCTTATATTTTTCAAGATACTTAAAGCCTTTATCTGTTAAGGTTAGGTGTTTTCTGCCTTTTTTATCAAGTATTTCTTTAATAAGCCCTTTTCCCAATAACTCTTCACTATATTCAGAATAGCTGTTGCTGGAAAGATTGGATTTCCTAAGCAAGGGAGTGGGCTTAATAGAATTATTATTATCCTGGATTATCTTCAAAATATCATAAATTACTTCCAAGCGATCTCTTTTTCTGGTCATTTTGTCCATTTAGAAACTTTGTGATGAATTATTAGAAACACAATTATAGAAATTAACTGAAAAATTACCTTAACCTCGAAAGGAAGTAATCTTCTATGGCCTATAGTGAATAGATTAAAGAGCCAAAAAATTAATATTAAGACATAAAGAGTTCTCACATTAGATAATTTCTTTGTTTTCTTTGCAAAACTTAAGATTACTGCACATATCATAAGAACAAGCTGCAAAGAAATAAGAATCATATGAGACCTTGTCAAGAATGCAGCAATAGATAATAGGACAGCTACAATATTAGAGAACAATATGAAATGCTTTGCGTTAATCCTCTTCCAGATGTTAGTATAAACTAATGAAAAGATTGCCATAGTGCTAAAATATCCTGTTAAAACCAATACTGGCAAATGAATTAATCTCATTGGAATATCCGCGGAAATTGTTGAGATTAGCCTTAGATGAAGTATAAATCTAGTGAGATATGCCAGGCCAAAAAACAAGAATGCATATCGGAAGTACTTAATGCCTTTATGTTTAGTCAGATCATACAAAACTTTGGTTCGAAAGTATATCACAAAACAGAAAATTAAGATGATTAACGTATAAGCTAATTCTGTTCCAAACCTCATAGGGTCAAAAAAATTATGCAATGGCATAGTACTCACCAATTGGTTAATTCTATTTAAGCCTTTATAAAAAATGTGGACTTAAAGTGTACATTTTAACTTCTTCCTGTTTAAATATCACCTTGATTATTCTATATTCCATGGCAACAATAAACATCGGTGAGATTTATCATGAACTGATCAAACAAATATTTTTTGAATGTGTAAGAGGCGAAAAAAATGAAATCAATAATAAATAGAGTATTTGAAGAATTGCTTTCTAGATTTGACAGGTATGGGTTTATCCATATACAAAATCAAGGAGGTACAAGAAAATGAAAAAGGTAGCAAAACTGGGAATAGTAGCGTTGCTTTTGGTAAGCATAATTGGCAGTGCCTTTGCCTTTTCTGGCAGAGGATTTGGCAATGAAGCTGCAAGAGAAGCGCCGGAAGCGGGGGACTTTGCAAAATGGAAAGAAGCCAAAAACACAGAGTTGACCGAAGGGAGGTTCAACCAGTTAAGAGAAAGGCATGGCCAGATGGCAGAAAAAAGAGCAGAAATTGAGGAAACAATGGAAAAAGGATATGAAGCATGGAAAGAAGCTGTTGCTGATTCTCCAAGAGGAGAAGAACTGACAGATTCTATCAATGAAGAAAACTTCGACAGCTTTGTTGAGATGCATAACTTAAGGGAAGATGGAGACTTTGAAGCTGCACAAGAAATTGCAGAGGAGCTAGGTATTGGATATGGCAAAAGAGGCCATGAAAGATGCGGTTTTAGCAATAGAATACCAAGCGAATAGACAGGAAGAGGGAACTCTTCCTTATTTTTTATTTTAGGGGTGAGTTAGAATGAACATAAAAACAGTCAATCATAATGATTTAATGGAAGATTTCATAGATAAATAAACTACATAAGTGGATTATAAGTCCACTTTATTTATAAAGGAACATAGAAGGATTATTATATATATCAAACAGAGGGAATTAGAACAGAGAATGAACCAAACCCTTTTACATTTGGAGAATGTCTGGAAGATTTATAAGATGGGAGAAGTTGAAGTGCCTGCTTTAAAGGGAGTAACTGTTGAAATAAAGAAAGGAGACTTTGTTGCAATTATTGGAGCCTCAGGCTCTGGAAAGTCAACCATGATGAACCTTATCGGTTGTTTAGACATGCCCTCAAAAGGAAGCATATTTCTAAAAAATAAAGATATTACAAAATTATCAGAATCTAACCTGGCTACATTGAGGGGAGAAACAATCGGCTTTATCTTTCAGCAATATAACCTAATCCATTCAATAACTGCTTTTGATAATGTTATGCTTCCCCTGGAATTTCTAGAGATTGATGATAAGACTGCTTATGAAAGAGCAAAAAAGATATTAGATATGGTAGGCTTGAGTGATAAGACCCATCATTTGCCTACACAGCTTTCAGGCGGCCAGCAGCAAAGAGTTTCGATTGCAAGAAGCTTAGCTGCAGACCCCGAGATCATATTAGCAGATGAGCCTACAGGCAATCTAGACAGCGTAACAGGAAAAAGCATTATGGAAATGTTTCATAGGCTTTGGAAGGAAGAAGGAAAGACAATAATTATGGTTACACATGATTTGAAATTAGCAAAATATGCTCATACAACCATCGAATTAAAGGATGGTGAGATTATAAGAATTGATAAAAATTAACAGGGTGATGAAGAATGAAAAAAATAAGTATTTTGGTTGTATTGTTTTGTATTATGATATTTTCTGTATATGCAGCAGCATTAAATGATGCATCAGCTATTACTGCATTATCTGTAAGCCTTGTTAACCAAGACCCTGATCCAGCCACAGCAGGAGATGTTGTAGAAATAAGATTAGGACTAGAGAATATGGGAGGAAACGCTGCCGAAAATCTAGTGTTCGAGCTTATGCCAAGCTATCCTTTTGAAATTATATCCGGAGAAGATACAGTCAAGAAAGTTGGGACTATAGGCGCTTATCAATATAGTGATAATATGAAGATTATCAAATATAAAATAAGAGTAAATAAGGATGCCACAGCAGGAGCCTATGAGCTTAAGATAAAATACTATAAAGAAGGCTCAACCTCAACTATAACAAAAAGTCTCTCTGTTGATATAGAGAATAAAGAAAGCGCCGAAGTCATTTATATTGACCAGGTTGAATTGGTTCCTGGAAAAATAACACCCATGAAATTTACCATCAATAATGTTGGTTCTGCTCCATTAAGGGATTTAACCTTTCAATGGGAAAACGAAGATGATATTGTCCTCCCAGTAGGATCAGATAATACAAAATATATCAAATATATTGACATTGGTGACAGCGCAGACCTTAAATTTAATGTTATTGCAAGTGCAAACGCAGATCCGGATTTATATAAGCTTGATTTAACTTTGACTTATTCTAATCCATCGACAGGAGAAGACACAGAGATTAACACAAAAGCAGGAATATATGTAGGGGGAGCAACTGATTTTGATGTTGCTTTCTCAGGAAGTTCTAATGGTGAGTATTCTTTTGCGATATCAAATATAGGTTCTGTCTCAGCTAGTTCCGTAACTGTAAGAATACTTAATCAGGAAGGGTGGAAAGTAAGAGGAAGTAATTCTGTGATCATAGGCAATCTGAATAAAGGTGATTATACTATTGCCAGCTTTAACATGCAGCAGACAGGACAATTCACACCAGGACAAAGATCAACTAGAGACACTAGCATCCCAAGAGATACAAGCACTGCTCAACAAGCAATGCAGGATTCACCAATCAAACTTGAGATAGTGTATACAGATTCAAGAGGAAACAGAAATACGATTGAAAAGGAAGTTCCTGTTGATGTTTCATCATTTATGGCAGGAACAGAGGGAGATATAGCTTCAATGATTGCTGCAAGAAGAGCTCGACAAAATCCCTGGTCACAAGTATGGAACACAGGAAAATGGATCATACTTGGAATAGTATTATTAGTAATACTGGTGCTAGCTAGAAAGAAACACAAAAAAGGGAAACTTAAAGACCCGGACTATACATATGCAGATACATTAAAGGATGTTTTTGCAAAGTTCAAGAAAAAGCCAAAGAAATAAGGAAACATAGATGAAATTCAGGAAATCCTTTAAGCATGCATTAAATATGGTGCTGCATGCAAAACTAAGAAGCTGGCTCACAATACTTGGTATTGTGATTGGGGTAGCTGCAGTAATAGCTATTGTTTCATTAGGAGAGGCATTACAACAGGATATGACTTCCCAATTGGGTGATTTAGGAGGAGATATTTTAACACTGACAGCAGGACGTTCCAGAGCCCTATTTTTTAGTCATAACAGGATGAAAGACAGCAGAGGCAGTTCTTCAGCAAGTGAAGAAGAAATTGTAATTGACAGGACAGATTTACAGGCTTTAAAAGGCATAAGTGATATTAAGCTTATGGACACCCAAATAAGAGGAGATGCGGAGATATACTATGTAGCTGAAAAAGGCTCAGTTACAGTTTATGGTGTTGATCCTGCGACTTGGAGCCAGATTACAACTTCTGAGATTGGAGAAGGAAGGATGCTTGGACCTGCCGATTCCAATGTTATTGTGGTTGGTGGCAGGATTGCAGATGGGTTCTTTGATAAGCAATTAGGTGTGAATCAACTGTTAACGATTGAAGAAAGATTGTTCAGGATTGTTGGCATATTAGATGATAATAGCAACTCTATTTATATGCCCATAGATAAGGCATATGAAATTCTTGAAGATAAAGAAAAAGGAGTTTATGATTCAATAGTCATTCAAGTAAAAAATGAAGACGAACTCGATCAAACTATTGAAAATATTGAACATAAATTGATGATAATCAGGCATGTGACAGAATCTACTAAGGATTTTACAATATCATCTAACCAGCAATCAAATGATGCAAGGGCTGAGATGATGGGTTCAATGACAATGTTCTTGACAGCAATTGCTGCAGTAGCTTTGCTTGTTGGTGCTGTTGGAATAGCAAACACTATGTTTACATCTGTTCTCGAGAAAACCAAAGAGATAGGCATAATGAAGTCTATTGGTGCAAGGAATAAGGATATTTTGATAATATTCCTTCTTAACGCTGCACTGATCGGGTTTATTGGCGGACTTCTTGGGGTAATTTTTGGAATATTATTGTCCGGCCTTTTGCCTGCTTTGATGGGAACAGGCGGAGGGGTAATGAGCAGGATGGGCTCTGCCGGCTCTGTTGTAAGTATCTCAAGTATTATAATAGCTTTAGGAGCGTCAGTATTTATTGGGATGGCATCCGGGGTCATCCCTGCATATCAGGCAAGTAAGCTAAAGCCAGTCGACGCTTTAAGATATGAATAAAATTTGGCAATAAAAATTAATCTTGGAGAAGCAATCCAAAAATATGGGGTAATAACCAGCCTTGATGCTCCTGTTGAAAAGAAAACAACATCAGATGAGGATATGTTAAGGTTTTATATGGGTTCAGTAGAAAAAATGAACCGATACTGGGATGAAATCAATAGATTAAGGAGAAGCTCTGATGAGCTTGAAGCAGCCTATTATCAGGAATGGGCAAAGAATGCTTCAAAAGCAATGAAAAAAAGCCTCAAGCGAAATAAAATAAAAGGGTACTTTGCAGTACTGGATGAATCTGTTGTTGCAAGTGGAAAAAAGCCCCAAGAGATGGAAGACCAAATTAAAGCTATTGTTCCAGAAGATAAACTAAACTGGGTTTACAGATTTAAAACATAGGTTTTGCCAAATCATCAGAAACCTTTATAAATAAGTTATTACTTATATAAGTAAAATGTTACTAAATAACCAAATACAGATATTTGAAGAGTTTTTAAGAGATTTCAATGCAAAACTGACTGGAAGTTTTATAGCTAAAAAAAAGAAGCTAAACCAAAAAACAGTTTCAAATTATCTAAACAGATTAGAAAAAGAGCATATCTTAAAGAGCAGAACACAGGGAAGAAATAAACTATACTCATTAAACCTAAACAATAAAGAAATCGCAAAGAATTTTATAATAGCAGTCGAGCATCTAAGAACAATTAACTTCTACAGAAAGAATATCCTAATAAAAGAAATCGCAGAGAAAATAAACAATCACATTAAAGGAACAGCCATCGTATTCGGAAGTTATGCAAAAAATACCCAAAAGAAAGATTCTGATTTAGATATTTTAATAATTGGCAAATGTAATGAAAAAGAGATAAATAACATCTCAAAGATCTACAGGATAGAGATTAACCTGAAGATATATCCAAAATTGGAACAAGACATTTTAACAAAAGAAGTTATTAAGAATCATATAATAATAAAGAATACAGAACAATTTATTGAGGAAATAATAAATGAATAAAATCAAATGGTGCTTAAAAGCAAAAAACGGGCTTGAACTGATTAAGCCTAATGAAGATCTGACAAAAGCATACTTAAAAAAAGCAGAAAATTCATTAAGAGCAGCAGCAACATTAAAGGATAATAAAGACTGGGAAATTTCATCATCATATTATACAATGTATTTCTCGCTTTATGCAATATTAATGAAAATTGGAATCAAATGCGAAATTCACTCCTGCACAATCAGTTTTATGCACCATTTTCTTAACAAATATTTCACAGATGAAGAAATTGAGCTAATTGAAAAATCGCAAAAAGCAAGGATAGACACCCAATATTATTCAGATAGGAATATATCTGATGAGTTATATAAAAGAATGATAAATAATACTGCTTTGTTTTTAGCAAAATGCAAGGAAATATTAAATAAAATAAATGAAGATTCTATTCAGAAGATAAGGGATGATTTAGAAAAGGTATAAGCATGACCAAAGAATATACAGAAGATGAACTCATTGAAAAAACTGCAATTGAATTAATGCAGGAGGAATTAGATTATGATTATGAATATTGCTTTAATGAGTGGGATTCTGGTCAAAGTCTGTTCGGCAGGGAAACCAAATCAGATGTTGTTCTTGTTGAAAGATTAAGTAAGGCAATAGACAAACTCAATAATAATCTACCAAAAGAAGCAAAAAAGCAGGCTATTCAGGAATTAACTAAAGATCGGAGCAGATTAAGCCCTGTAAAAGCAAATCAAGAAGTTTAGAGGCTAATTAAAGATGATTGCAGTTCTGGGAAGTTTCTCGTCAAAGCAGAACTACTCTTATACTTTTAATGTGAATCACCTCTGAAAGAGGAAAAAGTTTAAGCTGTTAGTTCTGCGTGAGAAACCCTCATCTTCAGATAGATGTATTTTGGAAGTATGTTATTTTTTCACAAATTTTATAAAAAAATAATCTCATTTTAAACATATGAATGAAAAGCAATGGGACAGATTAGCAGAAAACTACCATGATGAAGTCATAAGCCCTTTCTTAGGTGATGTAGAGAATCCCATACAAGATGAACTTAAAAAAATAAAAAACAAGAAATCAAAATCAGTTGCAGAGTTTGGATGCGGGTTGTTCTATCTGGGCAAAAAGCTCTCAGGATATTTTAAAGATGTTCATGCAAGCGATTTCTCAAAAAAGATGGTAGAAAAAGCAAAGAAAAGAAATAAGCAGTATAAGAACATAAACATTATAAGAGAAGACATCACAAATATATTATACAAAAACAGGTTTGACATCATAATATCAGTAAACTCGCTATTGATGCCTTCACTGAATGACATAAAGTTATCATTGAAAAATATAAGAGATGCACTAAAAAAAGACGGCTTATGCTTCCTTATCCTTCCATCGATGGAATCCATCCTTTATCATGGCATGCTTCTTTATCATAAAGACCTGAAAAACAAAAAAGAGCATATAGCAAAAAGAACATCAAAGATTAAGTTCGAAAACAAAAAGTATGATCATTTTTTAGGACATTATAAAGACGGCTCAGAAATACAAAAATTCTATTATAAGCATGAAATAACCTATCTTATGAAAAAGACAGGATTCAAAAACATAGAAATCAAAAAAGTTCTTTACCCCTGGGGCAAGGATATAAGTGATCATGAAGATTTTCCCAAAGAAGATAAGCTTTGGGATTGGTTTGTAAAAGCAGAAAAATAAATATTCCTTCTTTCACCCCTATGCCTTTGTCAAACAGCTTAAACCTGCCCTTTCCTTTCAAAACCTGCACACACTCATTTTTAATCAAAGTATCTGTATTGATATCCATGCCGGAAGAAAGCGCATCAGAGTATAACTATAATCATCAGGCTTAGTTAATATTATACCAAATGTTCCTTCCTTTGGAAACTGCATGAGCCAGCTAGATTTAAGAAAAAATAACAGAAACTTTAAAAATTAAGGCATTTCCTGTCATCCAGGGGGTTAACCTACTAATAATAAGGTGATTCAAATAACAAAGATAGAAGAACTTGCAAAATTGATAAGACATAATATATTGGTTTCTACAACCGAAGCCGGCTCAGGACATCCGACATCCTCTTTGTCAGCCGCTGATATAATGACAACATTATTTTTCGGAGGATACTTCAAAGCTGACTTAGAGAACATAAAGAATCCGAACAATGACCGTGTAATTTTTTCTAAAGGCCATGCTTCTCCTTTGTTCTATTCTCTTTATGCAGCTGCAGGCAAGGTGAGCCAGGAGGAATTGAAAACACTTAGGAAATTCACAAGCAATCTTGAAGGCCACCCCACTCCTTTATTCAAATATACTGAATGTGCATCCGGAAGTCTTGGACAAGGTTTGTCTGTAGGGGTTGGAATGGCTATTAATGCTAAATATCTGGATAAGCTTCCATACAAGACATATGTCCTGATGGGGGACTCTGAAGCTGCAGAAGGATCTGTATGGGAAGCGATGGAGATTGCATCTTATTATAAGCTTGATAATCTGATTGGCATACTTGATGTAAATAGGCTGGGCCAGAGGGGAGAGACAATGTATGGCCATAATGTCTCTGTATATGAACAGAAAGTTAAGGCATTTGGCTGGGAGACAATTGTAATAGATGGACATTCTTATGATGAGATAAATGATGCATTTGAGAAGGCTCTGAAAGTAAAAGACAAGCCTGTAATGATCATTGCAAAGACCCTCAAAGGAAAAGGTGTATCTCTGCTCGAAGACAAAGACGGATGGCACGGAAAAGCAGTTCCTAAAGATAAGCTGGATGAAGTATTAAAGGAGCTTGGAAATGTAGATCTTTCTTTAATCGGAGAGATTGCAAAACCAGAAAATAAAAATCCCGATGTTCCTAATATTGAAAAGAAGGAATTGGCAAAGTATTCTATTGGAGATTCAGTACCCACAAGAAAAGCATATGGCAACGCATTAGTTAAGATAAAGAGCAGATTCCCTGAATTGGTTGTGCTTGACGCAGAAACATCAAACTCTACATATGCTGAGATATTCAGGAATGAGTATCCTGAGCATTTCTTTGAGATGTTTATAGCAGAGCAGAATATGGCAGGAACTGCATTAGGATTGTCATTGAGAGGAAAGATCCCTTTTATGTCAAGTTTTTCAGCTTTTCTGACAAGGGCATATGATCAGGTCAGGATGAGCCAATATTCCAATTCAAACGTCAAGGTTGTTGGAAGCCATGCTGGTGTCTCCATAGGAGAGGATGGCGGCTCGCAGATGGGCCTTGAAGATTTGGCAATGTTCAGGACATTGCACAATTCGGTCGTGCTTTATCCTTCAGATGCTGTCTCTACAGAAAAACTGGTTGAAGCAGCAGCAAAACATGATGGCAATGTCTATATGAGAACAACAAGGATGGCTACAGAAGTAATTTATGACAGCAAAGAAGAGTTCCACATAGGCAAATGCAAAGTTATTAGAGAAAGCAAAGATGATGTTGTGACTGTTATAGGAGCTGGTGTGACCCTCCACGAAGCCTTGAAAGCATATGATGAATTGAATAAAGAAGGGATATCAATAAGGATAATCGACCTTTACAGCATAAAACCCATTGATTCTATAACCCTAAAAAAAGCCGCTGAAGATACAGGGAAGATAATCACAGTTGAAGACCATTATCCTGAAGGAGGCATAGGTGAAGCAGTCATGGAAGCACTTTCCAAAGAGGATGTTAAAGTATATTCGCTTGCTGTAAGGAAAATGCCAAGAAGTGGAAAGCCAGCAGAATTACTGGACTATGAAGGGATATCAAGTAAAGGCATCATAAAAAAAGTAAAAGAGATTTCAGGGTGAAACAATGAAGATATTTATAGATTCAGCTGATATTGAAGAGATAGAAAAAGCCAAAGCTTATGGATTATTAGACGGAGTAACAACAAATCCCTCCCTTATAAAAAAAGCTGTTGATAAGCTGAAAAAGAAAGGGGAAAACATTGACATGGAAGCATATATAACTAAGATATTGACTGTTGCTAAAGGGCTGCCTGTAAGCCTGGAAGTGATCGGAACCAGTTATGATGATATGGTAAAAGAAGGAAAAAGAATATTCGAAAAGTTTAATCATGTTGCGAATAATGTTTATGTAAAAATTCCAATAGATCCTGCCCTTGCAATAGATTCTGGCAGCCATTTTGCCGGCCTTAATGCTATCAAGGAATTATCAAGCCAGGGAATTCCAATTAACTGCACTTTAATCTTTACACCAGAACAGGCTTTATTAGCTGCAAAAGCAGGTGCTGCTTTTGTCAGCCCTTTTGCAGGCAGGATTGATGATTATATCAAAAAGAAAAATAACATCAGTTCTGAAAAAACTGATTATTTTCCTGCTGATGGCCTTGAAGATGATATTGAAGATAACGGCATTGTTTCTGGTATAGACCTCATCGAGCAATGCGTCATTATTCTCAGGAAATATGGCCTGAAGACAAAAGTATTGGCAGCAAGCATAAGAAATCCGAGACAAGTCAGAGAATCAGCTTTAGTTGGGGCTGATATTGCTACATTGCCATTTGGTGTTATAGAAAAATTGCTTATACATGAGAAAACAATAGAAGGAATGAATAAGTTTGCTGAAGATACGGTTGATGAATATGCTGGATTGTTAAAGGGGTGAAATAATGAGCAGGGATATTTACCTCAGTGCAGATATTGGCGGGACCAATGCTAATTTTAGCATTGTAGAGTTCAGACAGGGAAAGCCTTCTATCCTGCTAAAAGGCAGGGAATCTTCTTCATCAGCAGATCATTTTCCCGACTTAGTCAAGAATTTTTTAGTAAAGGCAAAAGAGCAGGGCTATGAACCAGAAAAAGCCTGCTTTGCTGTCGCCGGCGCTGTAAAGGATCAGAGATCTGAACTGACCAATGTTGACCTTATTGTTGATGCAAAAGAGATTATGGATGAAACCGGATTAAAATATGCACTTATCGTCAATGATTTTATTGCTGTATCTTATGGAAGCCTTGTTTTACAGGATGATGAATATGTCCTGTTAAAGAAAGGCAAACCATCCAGGAAAGGAACAAGGGCTGTGATTGGAGCTGGCACAGGCCTCGGAAAAAATATCCTTGTATTCAGTGAGGCAGCCAATGACTATGTCGCTTACCCTTCAGAAGGAGGCCATATCAATTTTCCTTTTACTGATGAAGAAGAGATAGCTTTAAGTAAATACTTCAAAAGAAAACATAAGAAAGGAGTCATTTTAGAGGATGTTCTTTCAGGAAGAGGAATAGAGAATCTCTATAATGCCCTCAACAATATAAAGTACAAAGATGCCCCGAAGAGCCTCTCAGCAAAGGAGATATCAGATTCAAGAAACAGTAATGAATGCAGCAAAGAAGCATTTGATTTATTCATAAAGTTTTATGCCAGGGGCTGCAGGAATTTTGCTTTAGATGTCCTGGCAACAGGCGGCTTGTATATCGGAGGCGGCATAGTTGCTAAAAATATAAGTGCTTTTGGCCAAAGCTTTATCGATGAATTTATTGATAATGAAACATTTGGGAGATTGCTTGAAGACATCCCCATTTATCTGATAATAAATTATGATATCAGCCTGATTGGGGCAGCTTATGCTATCAAAGAAGGTAATGCAGTAAAATGGTAGAGACAATATTTGAGAAGAATATTGAAGATTAGATAAAGGCAAAGCATATTCCTATAAGAAAGGAAGTTATCCTGATGCAGCCAGAAATCTCATAAAAAAAGACAAAAGAGAATGGCATATTTAAAGAGGTGAAATAAAATTATTGTTCCAGCTATAAAAGCTTAGAGAATTTAATGTTCCTATTGAGGTTGATGGCTGCATTACCCCGGACACGATTGACATGGTGAGAAAAGCTGGCGCATCCTTATTTGTCTCAGGCTCATATCTGCAAAAGAGTGATGATGTCAAAAAGGCGATTGCAGTTTTAGAAAAAACATAGGTTATGAAAATAGAAGAAGTAATTAAGATAATAAAAATAATAGATGAAACCCCTGATGTAAAGACATTTAGGCTTAAATCAGAAAATAACATAGATTTCATTCCAGGACAGTATTGCATGGTTTCTTTTCCGGATGATGAAGATAATAAAAGGCCTTTTACATTCTCTAGCTCACCGACTGAAAAAGGATACATTGACCTGACTGTCAAAAAGATGGGCGTATTCACCACTAAACTATATTCATTAGGCATAGGAGACAAGCTGAAGATAATAGGCCCAAATGGAGAATCGCTAAATTTTGATGGATCTGTAAAAGAAGATATTGTTTTTATTGCTGGCGGGTCTGGAATTACCCCATTTATATCTGCCTTAAGGTATGCAGCCATAAAGAATCTTCCTAACAGTATTACATTATTGTTCAGCAGCAAGACAGAGAAAGATATAATCTACAAAGATGAAATGGTGGAGATGGACAGGAAAGACAATATTAAAGTTATAAATACTCTATCCGATAAATCTCCTGATGGCTGGTATGGTGAGAAAGGAAGGATAGATAAAAACATGATTGAAAAACATGTTGATAATCCAAAAGAGAAGATATGGTATGTATGCGCTCCTCCGCCGATGGTCAAGGCAATGAGAGAAATATTAAATAGCATGGGCATCCCGGAAGAAAATCTAAGGATAGAAGATTGGGAAATCCCCGGCAAGCATGATAAGGAATAATTTTATAAGATATCCGTATTAAAATTTTGAAGGGGACTATCAAGTATCTTTTATTGAGGTGAGAAAAATGGCTGAAGAAAATTGGTTTTTGCAGATAAATAAAGCTAAGGATATGGACAACCTGGAAGATATAGAAAAGAAGCATCTTCCCATCATAGATTGTCAGGATAGTGTAAAGAAAGGCGAACCTTTCGAGGTTACAATTTCTGTAGGAAAATTGTTGAAGCACCCAAATGAGAACTCCCATTATATCGAATGGATTGAATTGTTCGCAGAGGATCTCTTCATAAGCAAAGTAGACCTTATTCCAGTAGTGGGAAATCCAAAAGTGACATTAACAGTATCTTTACATGAGAGCCACAAATTGACAGCAAAGGCAAGATGCAGCCTACATGGCATTTGGGAATACAGCAAGGAAGTTAAGGTTGAATAGGGGTGAGAAAAATGGCTAAGAAATTCTGGAAATGTAAAGTATGTGCAGATATTCACTTTGGAAATACCTATCCTAAGATATGCCCTACATGCGAGACAAAGGATGCTTTCTATGAGATAACAAAAGAAGAAACAAAGGAAGCGATGGAGATATAGGATGATTGTCTTGCATGATGAGATGATCAAAAAGATAAATAAGCTAAAAAAATCCCCTATTTCTAAAGTAGTAAAAAGAAGATTAAGTGAATTCAGGCAATTAAACAAAAAAGGAAATGATGAATGGTTCTCTGAATTATGTTTCTGTATCCTCACAGCAAATTCAAGAGCAGCCACAGCAATAGATATACAGGAAGATTTAAAATGCCGAGGCTTTTTGAACAACTCCCGATCAGAGATAAGAGACTGTATAAAAAAGAACAAGCACAGGTTTCATAACAACAAAGCAAGGTTTATACTTGAAGCAAGGAAATACAAGAACATAAAAGATATCTTAAAAAAAGAGAAAGAGCCAAGAGAATGGCTGGTTAAGAACATAAAAGGCATCGGATGGAAAGAAAGCAGCCATTTCTTAAGAAATGTGGGCTGCTTTAATTATGCAATTCTTGATAGGCATATTATCAGATTGATGTATGAACACAATTATATCAAACAAACACCTAAAAGCTTATCAAAAAATACTTATTTGGCAATTGAGGAGAAATTCAAAGATATTGCTAACAAGCTGGATATGGATCCTGCTGAGCTTGACTTATATATGTGGTATATCAAAACTGGAAGGGTGTTAAAGTAACAAATGCCCCGCGAATGTCTCAATTTAACACATATTAAGCCAAAATACTTTCAGCCAAAGACAAGGCGAGCTAAAAGTAGGCTTAATTACCTCAATTCTGAAAGCTTAGTTCTTTTTTAAAGTAATTAGCAATTCTATTCATTGCTTCTCTAACAGTTTGAAAATTACTGTTCTGTAAAATATCCGCATCAAATTTTGAAAATACTCTTTCGATCATATTCATCCAACTTGAATTTGTTGGAAGATAGACAATATGCAGTCTGGGATGAAAGAATTTCCATATTCTTATTGCATAAGAAGTATGAGCACTCCAACAATCAGCAATAACATAGATTTCTTTGTCAGGATATTTTTTTAGTAAGTCTTCAAAACATTCTATTACAATAAAACTATTTTTCCAGTCATAGAACCAGTGTATGATTTCGCCAGAATGCACATTAATGCAGGCAGGCATCTCTAAAAGTCCCCTAACTTTTTGTTTTGCAGGATGTTTTACAATCTTTTCTTTTGTATAAACATGGCCGGCATATTGCTTGACGGCTATCTTTGCTTTCTCATCAAAACTAAAAACAATACTGTTTTCTGGAGGGTTCAGTATGAGCCCATCTATAATAAGTTTTTTTTTGCAAAGTTTGGATCATTGCTGTAAAGCCAAGAAGTTTTCTTCTTGTATTTAATCTCATCTTGTTTGATAATTCTTCCAAGTTGGGAAGGACTGACTTCAATCCCTTGTTTTTTTGCATAATCAGATAATTTTTTATGTCTCCAATTATTGAAGTGTAATCCTAATTTTTCCGGTTCTGTATTCAAATACTGAAGTATCTGAGCTCTCTCTTCGTTAGTTATTCTTCTTGGCTTGCCAAGACTTTTACCACGCTCAAAAATTTTTAGTTTTCCCCCATTAAATTGTTTAATAATTTTTTCAATTTTGGGCCTATGAAAACCGAGCTTTTGGCATGTTTGTTTCACCGTATTTCCTTCGCTAGATAAATGAATTATTCTTGCTCTGTCTTTGATAAAGCTTTTACTATTCTTGAGATTTTTCTGGATAAAATCTCTTCCTTTTTTTGTTAGCTCTTTTACTTTCAGTCTTGGTTTCCTGCCGGCATTAGGATTTCTACGTTTATTGACAGGCTCTACAGCCCCAATATACTTTATTACTTGATGTCTCACTTTGCCTTTTTTGTCTCTATATCCTCGAACTAATGATTTGTATTTTCTTCCCTTGACTATGCTTATTTTTTCAAAAACCATAGAAATCACCTCTCTAAGTAGTTAGCGACAACAAATATATAAATATTTCGTCATAAAATGGTGTTTGTTGTAACAAACAAATAAAGAAACAACATTATAGAATTAGTCTACTTAAATGTGCAAATGACTGATAAAACAAAATTTTCAAAAGAAGAAATAAAGAAAATTGAGATATTCATGGATTAAATAGAGTTCTTATACAACAACTTCCACTTTTCTAGAGAAATACTTTTCAGTTTCCTGATAAAGTAATGTGTCATATACTTTAATCAACTCTTTTACTGCTAGGTTTGCTTCATTCAATTTAAACAACTTAGCTCTTCCTATTTCTCTTGTTGGAACAACTATTCTAAGCTCTAGCAATTTGTCCCATATTCTGTGCAAAGTAGTCCATCCTATATTGGAATTTTCTGCTATATCTGAAAGTGAATAGTCCAATCCTCTTCCTTCTATTAAGAAGTTTAAAACCCTGATTACTGGTGAATCTCCTAAAGCTTCCCTAAATATGGTTGTTTCTTTCATTTTGATATTTAAATGCCCCCTAGCTAGGAGGCAAATTTTATTTCTATTATAGTAATTAGATGCTCCTTTATTTCTATTATAGTATACGCTTCAACTATTTAAAACTTTCTATTTTGGTATATTAATATACCAGAATTTTAGATAATATTTATATACTAATTCTTTCGATCTTAAAAGTATTATGGAAAAGAAACTAATCCAAGAAAAAATCTTAAGAAAGTTAATGTCTATAAAACCACCTAAATGGGGAAACTCCCACACTGAAGAGAGGAATTTAGTCAGGGGATTGCCGTCTCATTTGAGGGGATCAAAGGTTGTTGATAAAGCCGTAAAAGAGTTATTTCAATTAGAGTTTCTTACAAGATTAAAGAAAACGGGTGAATGGCATGTTTCTTTAAATCCAAGAAAAAAAGAAGAGATATATAGATTCTTAGGATTACCACCAGAACATGATAAAGAATTTTATTCAAGAACTTGTTATGAAAAAATCAATACAGAAAGCATATAGGAAATGGGCACTTACTTATGATGATGAAATAAATCCATCAATAGATTTAGAACAAGATAAGGTAATGAAATTAATGACTGTGAAGAAGAATGACCTTATCCTTGATGTTGGATGCGGCACTGGAAGATATACAAAGATATTGGCAGATATGGGTGAGAGTGTTGCAGGTATTGATTTTTCTAGAAATATGCTTAAACAAGCAAAGAAAAAAGTAAAAAATGCAGAATTTAAGCAGGCAGATATCACTAAGAGACTTCCTTTTCCCGATGGATCCTTCAATAAGATAGTTTGTAGCTTAGTTATCTCTCATGTCAAGAAGCTAGTACCTATTTTTAAGGAGATGAAGAGGGTTTTGAAAGATGATGGATTTATAGTCATTACCACACTTCATCCAGATACTGATTTTGAAGGCTATGAACTTACAAAATTTGATTTTCCCCTTTCTAAATATGACTGCAGTATTTTGCATACTTTTTCTGATTTTGAACTTGCTTTTAAGAAAGCCAAACTTAAAGAATTAAAAATGATAGAGTTGAAGATCAATAGTTCTGTTAAACGTTGTTTTACAACCAAATCTTTCAACATTGTTAAAGGAAAACCACTTGGCGTGATATTCAAGCTGATAAAGGCTGATTTTAATTGAACTTAGTC
>JAGLMD010000023.1 GCA_023140175.1 Nanobdellota archaeon
AGGAATATTCACAGTAGATACAGTTAAGCCATCTTTTAATTTATATAACACTACTGTAATTTCGGCTAATACAGGAGATACTGTACATATTTGGGCTAATATGACTGATGCTACTTCGGGAATAAAGACAGTCAAACTCATATTGAATGGAGCAGCCATTTCAACTAATACTACATATATAGCAGGAGGGGCAACAGGAATCCTAAATTTCACGTATTCTGTACCTTTAGATCAGATAGGCCTATTTAATTTTACAATTAATGCAACTGATCATACAGGGAATGAGAATACTACGGCAGTAATGCAGATTACTGTAAGTGATGATGATGCACCAAATGTTACATTAAGCAGCCCGGTTGATGGATATAATAGTTCATCTACTTCTGTAGATATTACTTTTACCACCAGCGATAATATAGATTCAACTGTGAACTGTACAATTGTATTAAATGGGTCTGTTTATGATACATATAATGGCACAGGTGGAAATACTACAACATTATCGGGCCTTCTTGAGGGAACATATTCTTGGAATGTGACCTGTGAAGATGCATCTGGAAACATAAATGAATCAATTACAAAGACTATCTTAATAGATACTACCTTCCCCACTACAGCGCCAAATGTGACTGTAAGTGCAGGGTCAGACGGCAACATTGATATAAGCTGGAGCACAGATTCAAATGCAGGTAAGTATGGTGTATTTTGGGCAACAACCAATGTTTCTAGTGCAGCTTCTGCAACCAGATTAGCTAATGTGACATCAACAAGTTTTGAGGATAACACTACACTTAACGCAACTACTTATTGGTATTTTGTGACATCAATAGATTATGCAGGAAATGAGAATCTATCAATTCTTAATGTGACAATGAATGGAACCGCGAGTGATACAATAACTCCTGGATTGCCAACTTCGATTACAGTAACAAACACAAGCAATGTAGCAACTATATCATGGCCAAAGGTGTTTAATGATATAGCTGGCAATGCTGATTTCACAGGATTGATTTATGAGATATGGCATAAAGTGGGTACTGTTGTTAACTCTAGCAAGAATATCAGTGCAAATGGGTTTGCAGAGATAACTAATACCAATATAGCACAGTCAACCAACTCAACTACATTCGATATAACTTCATCGAATTGTGCTTCATCTCCATGCAGTTATATGTTTATAGTCACAACCAAAGATGATGCCCTGAATGCAAACCTCTCACTTAATATAAATGATTATAGTGCTATGTTTGCGAATGTTACATTGACATATACAGCCCCAACTACAACTCCTGTTACCACCACTACTTCTTCTGGTACTTCAGGAGGAATAACAGCACCCACAACATCAAATATTATTGCATCAGTATCAAGGATGTGGGCTACGATAACAGCAGGAGAACCAGTTGAGATGAATGTCAACAATAACCTGATTGCAGTAAGGGCGATTACTCTTACAACTAAGAACACTTACAGCAATGTAGGGATGGATGTAAAGAGCATAAACAAGCCTTCAAGCCTGAGTGCACCATCCAGTAAGCTGGTTTACCAGTATCTTGATATGGATGCATCAAATCTTGCAAATTCAGGAATAAACTCAGCGAAGATAGAGTTCAGAATACCATTCACCTGGTTTAATGAGAATGGCATAAAGAGGGATACTGTTAATCTGTTAAGATATGATGGCGGGTGGAAGACCCTATCAACAAAGGAAGTAAAGGCAGACAACAGCTATGCGTATTATGAAGCAACTACATACGGATTCAGTTATTTTGTAATTACTGGAGATGTAGAAGGGGAAGAAGAGGCAGCCGCAGAGGAAGAGGTTGTAGAGATAGATGAAGGTGAGATTATAGAGGAAGATGTTGCAGAGGAAGAGATAGTGGCTGTTGAGGGAAAAGGCATGGCATGGCTCTGGTGGACAATAGTGATAATTATTGTAATAGCAGGAATTGCAGTTTATTTTGTGATGTCCAAGAAAGAAGAACCAACTGAGGAAGAGAAACCACACAAGGAAGAAAAGAAATAAAGCCCTTTCTTTAATTTTTTATTTTCTATTTAATTATTGTCTGTTCTAGTTTGATTACTTTAATAGAAATAGCTATATTATCTTTATCGAGGCATAGCCTACAGCGTTTGTGTAATCTTTTGTAATGTCTCCTGATGTATAATAATGCAATAGTTTAACTTTTTGTGCTCCTAGTTTCTCAGATAACTCAAGAAGCACAGCAATGGGGTATTTTCCGCATATTGTAGCTCTTGTTTTATCAGTATACTCTATGAATTTATCTGCGTCCAGGGATTGTATTAGATTTACAGCGCCTTTATCAAGGCTGTACATATTCTGCTTTACATTATCTTTGAATGGCAGATAGCCGTAGTTAAGGCCATAATGTGTGAAATCAGAGCTGGCTATTATCATTGCTTTTCTTTTTGTTTTTTGTATTGTTTTGAATATATAATCTGCGAGATCCTTATAATGTATATCGGGAGAGGTGATAATTGGCGCAATCCGGATTTTTTTCAGATTATCTTTATTGGCAAATTGCAGGAAAGGGAGCTGCACTTCAATGCTATGTTCGGAGGCATGGGCTTCTTCGTCTTGTTTTAGAATAGAATCTTCTATCAGTGTTTTTTGGAATTCTTTATCATTTCTTATTATTCCAAATGGTGTTTTCCAGTCTTCTAAGGATAGGCAGCTTGGGCAGCCATTATGGCTTAATCCGAGCATAATAAATGTGTCTGGGAATATACTTTCAGCTATCTCTTTATATGCCCATGCCTGGCAGGGGCCTGAGAACATATAGCCTGCATGAGGTGAGATGATCCCTATGGTATTTTTATCTCTCTTTGTTATAGGCAAAGCTCCCGGACCGAATTTTGAAGAGAAGCATTCATTTATTTGTTTGTCTAATTCAGTGAAATCATCCGGGTAAAAGCTGTTAGCTGCTATTGGCTGCCTTGTCATTATTAAAGAAGGGAGTTTGTTAAATTTAAATATCTTTCTTAATCTTAAACAGAATCATCTGATTTCTCTAAGCTTCTTTTCTAGTGAATCTTTGTATTTTTTTCTTTTCAATAAAATAAAGAGCAGGATTATGAATAGTATTACAGCGAATACAGCCACTATTATCATTGCTTTTGCATATGAGGGTAAGGTAAGAAGTATCTGTTTTTCAAGGTTTTTGCCAAACCCATCACTCACTATAGGGATATTTGATTTTTGAGAGCCCTGTCCTGAGCTCTGTTGTTCTGATTGTTGGTTTGTCTCTTCTTCTAATCCTTCTTGGCTGCTTTCCTGATTGTTCTCTTCATCTAAATCAATAATTGTTATTTCTTCTTCAGCAGATTCTTTGGCTATAATTATGGCAGTTCTTTCCTTCTTTATTCTTTCATTATATATTGTTGAATAGGCCATTTTTATATCTAAGGAATAATTCTTATTATCTTCTTCAGGAATCTGGAATGATAATGTACCTGCATTTATTACTTTCTTAGGGCCTATCTCATTTATCATGACTTCTTTGTAATCAACGGGAAGATTGGAAGAGAAGTCTAGATTTATGTTCTTGAATTTTTGATTGCTGTTATAGTTTGCTAGTTTAATGGGCAGATTTACGAATTGTCCGGGTTTATATACGAGTTTTTCCGGTATATTGAGCGATAGCTTTTTGATTGTGATTTCTATGTCATAGATGTTTGAGATTTTATCCGGCAGATTATTTATTTTATATTCAATCTCTTCTCTTATCTGAAATTTGCCTAATTCTTCAGCCGTTACAGTAAAGGAAATCGTCTTATTTTCTGATTTTTCCAAGCTTTCGGAATGAAGATAATAATCTCCTATTTTTTTGGATGTGCTGGTTTTAGCTATTTGTTTCAGGGCTTCAGGAATGTATATCCTGTACTTTAGGCTGGTGATGCCATAATCAGAGTTATTGTTAGTCAGAGTAATGGTAATAATGGCAGGATTTCCAAGTTTGATAACAGGCGGGGTTATGTTTGTTACAACAGAAAGCTGCGAGCCTTTTACTTCTATGCCTTTTTGGTCTGTTATATTTCCTGTCCTGTATTTTACAGTTGCATTGGATTTATGCTTTATTTTATCAATCCCTTTTATGTAATATCTGAATTCCTGCCCATTGTTCATATTAAGATTTCCTTCCCATTTTATCGTATTTCCTTCTATGTTGCAGTTTACAGCTTCTATGATCTTTATCTCCTTTGGAAATGTGTCTGTGTATTCTGCATCCGGCATACTTATAGTTCCTGTGTTCTCGATCAAGACATCTATCCTTGTTATCTCGTTTTTCAGCAATACTGCTTTTTCTATTGTTCTTGTAATTTTGATGTCAGCTTCTATCTTTTCTATTCTTATCCTAGCATATCTCGGATATTGTTGTGTTGTTATATTAAATTCTGAATCAGGGCCCAACCTTGTCGAATCAAGGCATACATTGTATAGATCTACACGCTCACAGTCTCCTGCTGACAATATGGCACTAATGCCATTATAGAAATTGATTTTGGTTTTATTTATATCAAAAATCAGGACATGAAATGTTTTTTCATCAGCTATAAAATCCTGGTTATTTTTTACTTCAGAATTAAATACTTGTTTGAATTCTACTTCTGCATAGCATATTGTTGCGAGAATTAGAAATAATAGTGTACTTATGCTGAGTTTTTTTATAGACATTCTATTAGTAAAAGCTTAAAATAAAAAAGAGAAAAAAATAAAAAATTAATTGTGTTTATCCGGCTATTCCAGTTATTGAGTAAACTGCGGGGTGATATAGCCCTGTTTCATCATTCTGGTACCAAATGGTTATGTCTGACTTGAATCTTCCCTTGGTTATTGCTGTGTCAGTTGAGTAGATTTTAATTGCAAATTTTTCACCGTTCTCTACATCAAAGCCAGCAGCAACAACAGCTGCAACTGGACCGGGTGTGCCTCCGTCTGTGCTGTAATTACCCAGTATGTGTCCGACACCCTCAGCAGTTCCAATTGTTCCTATATCTGCAGTTCCTGTAGCGTCATAATCTCCTGTTGTAGGTGCACTGTGATCAAGTATTGTTATATCAAATCCAAGATTATTTTTAGCTACGAGTTCTACATAACCTGTACCTGCTACGCCAATCTTAATTGCAGCTTTATCTATACAGTCAACTCCTGAAGGTCCCTGGCATCTCTCGGGCAGGAACTTGTCTGGGGAGAGAACTCCGAAATATGCTAATGCTCCTATAGCCACTAAAACAACTAATATAGCCCAGCCATAGGTCATCAAGAATTCCATGGCAGCTTGTCCTTTTTTCTTAAACATTTTGTCTTACACCTCTTTTAATTTTGTCTTTAATCATGTATTCCTACATTTATCTTATAATATTTACCTTACTCCTATTTAAATGTTACGTTTTTGTATACTAGTTTATAAATATAGGTAAAGAGATACTGGCAAGAATAGTGAAAATTTGGATAAATTAGTGGCTATATCAGTATATTCAAGAAGAATTCCTTATTATGTATAGAAATCGGCCTATAAAAGAAATTGAATCTTCATACTGCACATTTTAGTGAAGGGTAATGCAATTTCGGCTGATTTCCATGATATTCATATTATCAAGTTATTAAAATTTTTCTTTTAATATACGAAATCCTACAAAAAACTCCGAAACATTTAAATAATATTATGCATTATAATGCATAATATGGTAAGACCAAGAAAAATAAGACTAGTTAATTTTCAGCCAGGTGTAACTTATTTCAAGCCAAGGGCGGTTCTTTTAAGACAACTGGGGGAAGTAGAACTGACTTTTGACGAGCTTGAAACTATGAGATTATCAAATATCGAAAAGTTAAGCCAGGCAGATGCTGCAACTAGGATGAATATCCATCAATCTACTTTTCAAAGGACATTGACAAGAGCGAGAGAGAAAGTTACAGATGCACTTGTCAATGGGAAGGCAATAAAGATTCAAGGAGGTGAATATACTATGCCAGGAGGAGATGGAACAGGGCCTTTGGGCCAGGGTCCGATAGCCGGAAGAGGCAGGGGAGGCCAAGGGGGAATGGGTCAAGGCAAAGGAGTTCAGGGCAGAAGAGGCGGTGGCCGCGGAAGGATGGGCAGCCCTTTAGCTGCTGGTGCAGACGGAATATGTGTATGTCCAGAATGCGGGCATGAACAAGAACATCTAAGAGGAATTCCATGTACGAGCATCAAATGCCCTAAATGTGGAAGTTTGATGACAAGGGGCTAGTTTATATCAATTAAAGAATTGCCGAAAAGGCGGAGGTAATAAAAATGCCAGGTGGAGATAGAACAGGACCTTTAGGCCAGGGTTCAATGACAGGAAGGGCTGCTGGATATTGTGCGGGATTTAACACACCAGGATATGCAAACCCTATGGCTGGCCGAGGCTTCGGAAGAGGTTTTGGCAGAGGAATGGGATTTGGCAGGGGCAGAGGCTTTGGATTGAGGCAAGGAGATTTTGCACCAGTTGAGAGAGTAGTCCCGGTATACAGGCAGCCAGTTCAGCCAACAAAAGAGCAGGAAAAACAGGCACTTGAGAATGACATAACAGCAATAGAGCAGGAGAAAAAGATTCTCGAGCAGGAGATGGAATCAATTAAGAAGCGTTTAGAAGAAATCAAGAGTCAACAGTGATTTTTTTATTGTATATAAAGTATAGAATCCATAATAATACCTATACTTTATAAAACAATAAAGTCTTATACCAATAAGTGTCTTACGATAGTAAGACTTTCTTGTTTTTTTAAAATGGAAAGAATCAAACACAAGCTGCTGGTTATGGGTGGGAAAGGAGGAGTAGGCAAAACTACTATAGCTGTTAATTTAGCTTATGCCCTATCCAAAAAAGGCTTCCGGGTAGGATTATTAGATGTGGATATTCACGGCCCAAATGTTCCAAAAATGCTTAATCTTGAAGACAGGGAGCTAATGAGCAAAGAGAATAAAATCATGCCTGTAAAGTTTAGTGATAATCTTAGTGTTGTTTCAATGGCTTTCCTGCTTAAAAGAACAGATGCAGTAATATGGCGCGGACCCATGAAACATAATGTAATCAAACAATTTCTTGAGGGGGTTATGTGGAGCAACTTGGATTATTTAGTAATTGACTTTCCGCCCGGAACAGGCGATGAAGCTATTAGTGTTTCCCAGTTATTAAAAGATATAACCGGCTCTATTATAGTTGCATCTCCCCAGAAAGTCGCTCTTTTAGATACTGTAAAGGCAATTGACTTTTCTAAGAAAGTCAACATACCTATAATGGGATTGATAGAAAACATGTCAGGAGAGATATTTGGGGAAGGCGGAGTGGAAGACACAGCTAAAGAAACAAATATTCAATTTCTAGGCAGGCTGGGTTTAGATGCAGGAATAAGGGAATCTGGAGATAAAGGAATTCCTTTTGTAATCTCCAATCCTATGCATTTTAACACTATTGTAGAGAAAATAGTGAATCTATGTGAGAAAAGATGAAAACCTACTTAGAATGCATCCCTTGTTTTCTGAATCAGGCTTTAAAAGTAATGGATCTGCATAGTGTGGATTACAAAACAAAAGAGAAAGTCATGAGGCAGATCATGATTAAACTGCCTAAGATAAACCTCAATTGCAAGCCCCCTGAATTTGCATTACTTGTTTATAAAACAATAGAGAATATCACAGGAAACTCTGACCTGTACAAAAAAATCAAAAAGAAGGATAATCTCGAGGCAATAGGCTTACTCCCTGAAATTAAGGAAATTATGAAGAGTTCTGCTGACACCTTGAAAGACACAATCAATGTAGCTATATCTGGAAATGTAATGGATTTTGCAGTAAACCATGATTATAACATACTAAAAACAATAAAAAAAAGCATTAGCTCTGGTTTTGTAATAGATGATTATAAAAAATTGAAGAAAGATATCCAAAAAGCAAAGTCGATTGTATATATTGCAGATAATGCAGGAGAAATAGTATTTGACAGGCTGTTGATTGAGGAAATCAGAAAAATTTCTGATGCAAATATTACCTTTTTGGTGAGAGCAAGGCCAATTATCAATGATGCTACCTTAGAAGACGCCAGAATGGTGGGCTTGCATAAAATGGCCAATATTAGATTAGAGACAATAAAAACAATTTTTCCCATCATTAATAACAGCTCAAAAGGTTTTGTCAATTTTCTAAAAAAAGCAGATTTAATTATCAGCAAAGGCCAGGCTAATTATGAATGCCTTAGTGAAATGAACTTAAATATATATTTTTTACTGATTGCGAAATGTCCGGTTATTGCAAGAAATATAGGGGTGCAGAAAGGAAGTTTTATATGTAAATGCAATAAGCATTAACCAAAATAGATAAATATAAGGATGTTTGGAGGTATTCAAAATGACTGGTGAAAATAAAATGAAAATAGCAGTAAGTTCAGATGGAGATACAGTTGAAAGTAAGATAGACCAAAGATTTGGCAGATGCAGGTATTTTCTTATTGTAGATACTGAAGACAAAGAAAAGGTTAAAGCAGTAGAAAATCAAGGTGCGATACAGGGGCACGGCGCAGGGATTAAAGCCGCACAACAGATAGGGGATTTAAAGGTTGATGCAATAATTACAGGCAATTTAGGGCCTAATGCGACTGCTGTTCTAGATAAGCTTGGTATAAAGGCATATCATGCTTCTGGTGTTGTAAAAGAAGCAATTGACGCTTTTATGGATAACAAGCTGGATAAAATAAATGAAGTTGCAGA
>JAGLMD010000024.1 GCA_023140175.1 Nanobdellota archaeon
AATAATCTTGACCATACTGACCCCACATTATCTCCAATAGACCAGATTGAAAAAGCAGTAAACCCAACAACAATATTTGCAAAAGGCATAGGCGGAAGAGCCATAAATATTATTGCACAAAAAGGGTTGTCTCTAAAAACAGGAGATTATAGTACAGTAAAAGAAGTAATTGAAAACTTAGATAAATTAGAGAACCAGACAGAAAGCTGCGGGCAGGGCATTAAGTGATATGAGATGTTCACAGAAGAAGCATTAAAGAGATTCAGGAATCCAAAGAATGCTGGAAAGCTAAAAGATTACAACGGAAAAGGAAAGTCAGGAGACCCGGAATGCTCGGATGTCATTGAGATGTTTGTAAAATTCAACAACGATAAAGTCATTAACGCAAAATTCAAGGTCTTTGGCTGTCCTGGTGCAGTCAGCACTACCGATGCATTTATTGACATGATCAAAGGGAAGACAATAAACGAAGCATCTAGGATAACTGAAGAGGATATTGCAGATGAATTAGGTGGACTGCCCGTTACACATATGCATTGTTCTAATCTTTCGATTGAGGCATTTGAGAAGGCTGTGCAAGATTATAGGAAAAATGAACCTGAAAGAAGCAAGAAAAATACTCGGTTTAGCAGGAAAAGCTAATATAGAAGAAGTTAAGAAGAGATATAAGGATTTGGCTAGAGAATGGCATCCTGATTTGAATGATTCTAATGAAGCTAATATAAAAATGCAGGAAATCAATAAAGCATTCGAGCTTGTAATGAAAGAAGAATTTGATATCATTGACCCATGGAATGAATATCATAAATGGTGGTGGAGACAATATGGAAATGACCCGATATGGGGAAATTATATCGATAAAGAAGGTTCTAATGAATATAAAAATCTAATAAGCCATCATGTTAAATCCCCTAAAAAAGTTAGAGTACTTAAAAAACAAAAGAAGGCAACTATTGCTGATAAATTTCTTGATGGGAACAATGTCTTTGCTGTAGTTGGAGCATCAAATAATCCAAAGAAATATGGAAATAAGATATATCATGACTTGAAAGGGGCAGGATATAAAGTTTATCCAGTTAATCCAAGAATTAATAAAATTCAAGAAGATAATTGCTATCCATCCTTAATGGATTTGCCTGAATTGCCGGATGTAGTTGATACAGTTATACCGCCAGAAATTACTGAAAAGGTTGTAAAAGAAGTTTCTAAGTTAGGGATAAAAAAGGTATGGATGCAGCCTGGCTCTGAATCGGATAACGCGATATCTTTTTGTAAAAAAAATAATATCAAAGTGTTGCATGATGTATGTGTAATGGTTGAAAGAAGAAGATAAAAAAGTGTCAAGAACCGCCAGCCATAGGCTGGATGGAAAATTCTGGCATTTTTTACAATAAAAAAAGATTTAAACAATGAAAAAGCTAAATTAAGGAGGGATTAAAGTGGCTGTATTCGAGAATATAAAAAAGGACCTGGAAAAAGTTTCAGGTTTTATGGATTTGAGTAAAGAAGAGATTGGCCTGCTCTTGAAGCATAAAAGTGTTAGAAAGGCTGTTCTTGATGTAAATGGCAGGAAATATGATGCATGGAGAATAATCCATAATAATTCATTGGGTCCTGGAAAAGGGGGGATAAGATATCATCCGAACGTTTCTGAGGACGAAGTGAAATCATTATCTTTTTGGATGAGCCTGAAAAATGCACTGATAGGTCTTCCATATGGAGGTGCAAAGGGCGGCGTGCAAATTAATCCAAAAGGGATAGGTAAATCAGAACTTGAAGAGATTAGCAGGGAATATGTAAGGGCATTCCATGAACATATAGGGGAGCTTAAAGACATCCCTGCTCCTGACGTTTATACTAATGCTGAAATAATGGGGTGGATGCTGGATGAATATGAAAAGATTAAGCAAAGACACGAACCTGCAATGATTACTGGCAAACCGCTTGAGTTAGGAGGATGCTTGCTTAGACACGATGCTACATCAAAGGGCGGACTAATTATCCTGAAGCAGTTCCTTGATAAGATAGGCAAAGACCCGCAAAAAGTAAACATTGCTATCCAGGGTTTTGGAAACGCGGGCATGAATATAGCTCACATGCTGCATGAAGAAGGATTTAATATCACAGCAGTAAGCGATAGTAAAGGTGGAATACTGGACAACGAAGGCCTTGACATAGAAAAGGTCAAGCTATTTAAAAAGGAAAACAGAACTGTCGTAGGCTTTAATGGCCCCAAGGAAATAACTAACAGGGAATTACTGGAACTTGATGTAAATGTTTTGATTCTTGCGGCACTGGAAAATCAGATAACTAAAGAGAATGCTGACAATATAAAAGCAGGATATATTCTTGAACTTGCAAACGGCCCTGTGACTGCTGAAGCAGATAATATACTATATAAGAAAGGCGCATTAGTAATACCCGATATCCTGGCTAATGCAGGCGGTGTTGCAGCAAGTTATTATGAGTGGTGCCAAAACAGGACAGGAAGCATATTAAGCAAAGAAGTCTTAGTAAAAAAACTTGAGGATAGGATGATTACAGCTTTTCATAAAGTCTATGAGCTATTTGAGGAGCACAAAGAACTTAATATGAGGTCTGCTGCTTATATTATCGCAATAAAAAGGATTTTAGCAGCTGAAAAAGCCAGAGGGAATCTTAATGGATGAACCAGAGAAGATTAGAAAATGAAAGACTGGAACTCATTATATAAAGAAAAGGGAACAGTTCAGAAAGAACCTTCTAAAAAAGTTATTAAAGCTGTAAATTTTTTTAAGAAAGAAAAAGTAAAAAGAATTCTTGATTTTGGCTGCGGTACTGGAAGGCATACAACTTATTTATTAAAGGAGGGATTTGAAGTCTATGGTTGCGATACATCAGATAGGGCACTGGAGATTATAAAAGAGATATTGAAAAATATTAAATTTAAAAAATGTGATATGACTTCCCTTCCATACGAAGATAAATCTTTTGATGGTATTTTATGCTATCAGGTAATCCAGCATGGAAAAATTGCAGATATAAAGAAAGCAATTTCTGAAATGTATAGGGTTTTAAAAAGGGGAGGAATTCTCTTCTTGGCTGTTATTTCCACTAAACACCCGACATATTTCACAGGAGAAGAAGTTGAGCCTAATACAAAAATAAATACTGATGCAGATGATGGACAGATGCCGCATCATTTCTTTACTAAGGCTGAAATGCATGAATTCTTTAAAAATTTTGAAATAATAAAATTAAACCATTTTGAAGGAAATAGTGAATTAGATCCAACTAAGAAATTAGGAGCATGGGAATTATACGCAAGAAAATGAAATTTTACATATTAGTCGAAGATACAAAAAAGGATGAGAAATTTGAAGCAGAGCATGGTTTATCAGCCTATTTTGAGAAAGATAACAAAAAGTTTGTTTTTGATTTAGGCCAGGGTTCAATGACAGGAAGAAGAGATGGATATTGCGCTGGCAATTCTGCACCATGCTATGCAAATCCACTACCTAAGAGAGGTATGGCTTTTGATAGGAGAAGAGGGATGGGCAGAGGATTTAGAAGAATGGCTTTTGCTCCAGTAACACCAGTTGACAGAGTTGTGCCAGTTTATCCGGCACAGCAACCAACAAATTTAGATTAGCATAATGGATAAGAAAGATATGAAAGAAGTGGAATATGAAGTAATAAATTGCAAAAAATGCAGCTTATGGAAAACAAGAAACAAGCCCCTTGTTGGAGATGGCTCAGTTGATGCAGAAATCCTGGTTATTGGCGAATCCCCAGGATACAATGAAGATAAGGTAGGAAAAGCATTTGTTGGAGGGGCAGGAAATTGATTCCTGTATTCAATACTTATATGAGCAGATCAGGATAATAAAGCCAAGAATTGTCATAACACTTGGCAAATATGCTTCCCGGGAAGTATTTACTGGCCTTAACTTACCCTTCAGCAGAATAAGTGAGTTGCATGGAAAGATTTTTGAAGCTGAAACAGGCTTTGGAAAAATAAAAATCATTCCTTTATACCATCCTGCTGTTGCATGTTATCATAGTGAGATGATTAATGTACTTAAAGATGATTTTAGAAAGATAAAAGATACATTATATGAAGGTTAGTAAAAACGCCATACAAATGAGAATTAATAAAACTTCATTGCTTTACTTACTTGGAACTTCAATATTTTATGGATTATTGATAGTAATCCAAAAAATGGGCCTAAATTCTGGTTTAGATCCTTTATCATTTTCCTTTTCAAGAAGTATTCTAATTATTTTTATTTCACTTATTTTCTTTTCGCCGCACCTGAAAAACTTGAAATTTATCAAAAAAAATGAATTAAGAGATTTGCTTATTCTTGGATTTGTTTCCGCTGCCGCTATTTTAATTTTATTCCTGGGGCAAAACATTACAACAGCAGTAAATGCAGGATTTCTTATAAGACTAACTCCTTTGTTTGTATTGCCCCTTGTTTATTTACTATTAAAAGAAAAATCCTCCAGAAATTCAATATTTTTTATGATTATAATGTTGATTGGAGCGTTTTTGTTAATCACTGATGGAACTTTAACAATCCCTAATATGGGGGATTTATTGATAATCGTTGCTGCCTCGGTTGTGGCATTTCAAAGTGTTTTTGCAAAGAAAATTATGCGCAGCGTTTCAACAAGGATTGTTATTTTCTTTAGGATTTGCGTAAGTGCATTCTTAATAGTAATATTTATTCCTTTTATTTTAGGTTATCAAAGTTTAAGTGCATTATTTGATGGTTTGTTTTATATTCTACTTACAGCAATCTTATATTTTTTATCTGTGACTTTCCAATACAATGCAATAAAATTAGTTGGCCCATTTATTACAAATACATTCTTCCTTTCAGGCTCTTTGTTTTCAGCATTATTTGCTTATATTTTATTAGGCGAAATTTTATCTTCTGTACAATGGGCAGGGGCTTTATGCGTCTTAGGGGGGGCTTATCTATTATCAAGAAAACAAAAAGATGAAAAATTAAAGCATATCTGAAAGATGAATAAAAAAGAAGTTTTTCAGGAAGAAAGAAAGCAAAATTCAAAGTTAGATAGCTGCAAGAGCAAAATAAGAGACAAAATTTCAAAATTAGAGGATGAATTAGTGATTTTAGCAGAAGAAAAAGAAGAGATAATCACATCAGAAGAATACAATCAACTTTTCAATCTTAAGGCTAAGAGGAGGGAAATAGAACTGGAAGCCAAAAAAATAAGAGATAGCATATATGCTGATTTTTCAATATTAGGCAGGCCATTAAAAAAGTACAAGAGAAATGCAGAACAATATGAGAATATTATTGGGCATTATGCAGCAAATGTTCTAAATGCGCTGCTTACAGACCATGAACTCAAGATAGTTAAAATTTTAGAAGATATCTCTGGGAATATAGAAGAAGGAGAACTACATTTAAAAGATAAGAAAGCTCAGAAAGTCATTGAACAAATAAGCAGAATGGACCAACAATACTTTAGAGATTTCCTTAAAGAATATAATTCAATAATGGAGAATAAAGAAAGGATTGAGAGTAAAATTGAGGAGAATGGGGCTGAAGAAAAAGTAGATGGAATAGATCGTAAACAGGATTCCACAAAATCAGAAATTGACCATATGAAACAGGAATTGGAGTCAAAAAAACATGATTTTGTCAAAAAACTAAAGCAGTGCCCTAAATGCGGCAGGGAGATACCCATAGGATGGCAATACCATAAAGAATGCGGCTGGAAGGAAGAGAGAAAAATTGAAGAGGACGCAGCCACAGGGAAAGTTAAGATAGAAGTTTTTACTTCTCCTACCTGCCCTCATTGTCATCCAGCATTGAATTTAGCAAAGCAGATTGAAAAGGAGAGGGACGATGTTAAGGTTACTGAATTAAGCACAGCAACTCCGCATGGCCATAGAAAAGCACAACAAATGGAGGTAATGTCAGTTCCCACAACTTTTGTCACTGGTTCTGAATATCCCCAGAAAATAGCATTTAGGGGGCTGCCATCAAAAAAAGGCCTATTGAAAGCGGTTGATATTAGCTTGGGTAAGGCAGAGTGGGAAGAGCCAAAGGGATTTTTCAGGAGTTTATTGGAGAAACTCCCTATAAAGATTAAATGGTGATTAGGTATTAAGAAAGAGAAAGCTAAATTAAAAACAAAATTTTAGAAAATCCGGAAAAGGCAAAGGATTATATAGGCGTTGTCCGACTTGTGCAATGGTGCCGAAATCGTGGGATTAACACTTATTAATGGCAGATATGAAGATAATAATTTAATAAAAAATGATAAACAAAATAGGTTTGCATAAACCATTACAAGAGGAAGTAGGCAGACATCGAAGAGGCCATGAACATAAGGCTGAAGAAATTTATCAATTTGAATCCATAAAAGTACTAAGAAGGCTTGATAAGTTTCCCGTGACATATGATATAAATGGAACGGATCTGTATATACATGCAAAATTAAAGTCAGAACTTGATGAGAAAAATAGAAGTGAATTGGAACATATTTCAGGTGTGGAGTTAAGTTTTTCTAATGAATTGTTGGCTTCAAAAAAAATAATAACTTTAGGAATAAAGGAACCTGGCAAGGAACATGCTAAAGTGATCAATACAATAGATGATTTAGTCGGCTATGATGAATCAAGTATTTTAAACTTAGAACATCATGAACAATTGAAATTGAGAGAAAAGATGTTAGCTCATGTGACTTCTTTAGTAACTGAATTGCATCCAAGGCAACTTGCAAGAACTGCGTTGAAACATGGACCATGGCTTGGAACTGCATTGTTAGCAGGCACTGTAATCGACCATTTGATACTGCCTTATTTTGCAATTACATCAGGCCATCCTGAAATATTTGGTGTAACCTTATTGCATCTTCCTGAAATAGCATGTATGGCAGCATATGCTGTTGGCAGAAAGATATATTCTGATATTTCACAAAAAGAAAGAAAGTATGGGAATGATCTGGATAAAAAAATCACTAATTATCTGGAATGTTTAGAAAAAGGAGAACATGAACTTTGTGAATCTGTAGAAGTCAGGATGGAGCGAGATCTGCATGTTGATATGGCCTTGGGAGGCAGGGAAGATATGGAAAATATGAATATAATGATAAATCATGATATTGATTACATTCAGACAGGCAGTAAAAGCGATCTCTCGGTTGTTCATGTTTTATCTAAAATGTTAAATAAAAGGCTTAGAGGCAGTTATCAAAATTGGAAGGCTTATATTTCAGCTATAGCAATAGAGCATATGGCAGAATTTAGCAATGATGAATTTGGTGCAAGGGAGCTCATAAGATACAAAGTGTTTCGAGATTATATACTCAATGTTATCCCAGCTGAAAGCTTCCATGATGTTGCAGAAGGATTGGGCAATAGATTAACTACACATCATACTCCCGGTAAGAGTCATGATCCTAACTGTCCCTGTTATGCTATAGCATGTGGAGATTTGAGTTAATATGGATAATTACTTAAAATCATGCCAATCGGTATTTTGGAAAAATGTATTTAAAGAAGAATTAAAGTATATTTTAAGAGAGTTAAAAGGCTATAAAGATATTTTAAGTGTAGGCTGCGGGCCAGCTATTATAGAAAGGGAATTGCAGGAAAAAGGTTTTAATGTAACAGGCTTAGATGTTTCCAAAGAGGCCTTGGAAAGCGCTCCTGATAGCATAAGGACATTTGTAGGGTCAGCGGAAAATATGGATTTTGCAGATTCGAGTTTTGATGCTGCGATTTATATTGCATCTTTACAGTTTATTGATAATTATGAAAAAGCAGTTAAAGAAACAGCAAGAGTTCTTAAGCCAAAAGGAAGACTTTTGGTTATGTTGTTAAATCCAGAATCCAAATTTTTTAAAGAGAGAAAAAAACAAGAGGATTCTTATGTAAACAAAATTAAACATCCACATTTAAGGTCAGTAGAGGAAGCCATTCAGAAATATTTTAGTTTTATTCAAACAAAATATTATTTAGGCATTAGGGGTAAAGAAATATTCGAAACTCAAGATCCTAAGTTAGCTAGCTTATATATTATTTTAGGGGTAAAAAAATGAATCACATTTATCTAAGCTTTGGTCAGGAAACAAGACAGGCAGAACTTGAAGCTGGAAAGAATATCTTAGATTACGCCAAGCAATTAAATATACCAATGAGTTGATGAAAATAAATCAAAAAGAACAAGCAATGCAGGAATTAAGCAAGCAAATTAACAGCTGTGAAAAGTGTGAGTTATATAAGACTAGGAATAAGCCTCTTGTCGGCGATGGTTCAGCTAATGCTAAAATATTAGCCATTGGGGAATCTCCTGGTTACTATGAAGATATTGAGAACAAAGCATTTGCAGGAGAAGCAGGAAAAATATTGAACCAATTGTTGGATTCAATAGGCTTGAAAAGATCAGATATATACATAACTAACGTTCTGAAGTGCCATCCTCCAAGAAATCATAATCCCAATAGGCAGGAGATAGATTCATGTATTAGCTACCTGCATAAACAGATTGATATAATGAAACCTAAATTGATTATAACACTTGGGAAATTTGCTTCAAGAGAGATATTTGCTAAATATAATCTGGAATTTACAAGGATAAGTGAAATAAGGGGAAAAGTTTTTGAAATCGAAACTTTAGAGAGTAGGTTAAAGATAATTCCCTTACTCCACCCAGCTGTTGCATGTTACCATAGTGAGATGATTAATGTACTTAAAGATGATTTTAAGAAATTAGGAAATGTATTAAATAATAATGCAGAAAAACAGAATTAAATGAGGTTGATTAAAGATGGAATTAACGGATGATATGATAGATGGCATAAAAAACAATGAGCTATTCTATATAGCCACATGTTCAAAAGAACAAATACCTAATGTTGTACCAATAACATATCTTAAATGGATAGGTAACAGTAAGGTGCTGGTTGCAGATAACTTTATGAAAAAGACTATTCAAAATCTAAGAGAAAACCCCCATGTTTCTTTTGTTGTAAAAGAAGTAAGACAACATCCTTTTCAATTCAAGGGAAATGTTAAAGTATATACTGATGGAAAATATTTAGATGAAGCAGCTAAGATGGTAGAAAAGTATAAACCTAAATCAGCTATAGTGATTGAAATAAATAAGGTATATTCAGTAAGTGCAAAGGATATGCCCGGCGAATTAGTACTAAAATGATTGATAAATCAGTAAAGGCAGGCCACATAGCTTTGCAATACCGAGACAAGAAAGATGCAGAAACATTTTTTTGCAGGGTATTGGGCTTAAATAAAGAAAAGGAGTTCACATTACCTGCTAGTCTGGGAAACTCAATATTTGGCATTGACAAAGATGTAAAGATCATAGTTTACTCAAATGAAGATATCAGATTTGAGATATTTTTTACAGAGGAAAAAAGTCATACTATATACGATCATATTTGCCTTGCTCTTAAAAATAAACAAGAATTAATAAACTCATGTAAGGAGCATGGTATTGAGGTAAAAAATATTAAAAATGGAGAGAAGACAATATTGTTTATTAAGGATTTTAATGGTTACCTTTATGAGATAAAAGAGATGAGCAAAAATAAGGAGATGGATAAGAAATGAAACTCTCAATTTTGGTTGAGGATACAGTAGAAGATAGTAAATTTGAAGCAGAGCATGGATTATCAGTCTACTTTGAGAAAGACGAGAAAAAATTCCTTTTAGATCTTGGCCAAAGTGATATGTTTCTAAGAAATGCTAAGAAATTGAATGTTGACTTGGGCGAAATTGACTTTCTGGTCTTCAGCCACGGCCATTATGACCATACAGGCGGATTACCTTATTTTCCAATAAATGATAAGCTTAGAATAATAGCTCATCCTGACTGTTTGCTCCCTAAATATTATAGAAGTAAATATATCGGTTTTCCTGAAAATTTGGATAATCTTCTGATAGAATTAAAAGAAAAACCAGCCAAACTGGCTGATAATGTACATTTTCTCGGTCAAATTCATGGTGAAAGGAAATACTCTTTAGGCTACTATGAAAAAAATGGTGTAAAGCACAAGGATTTTCTTTTGGATGATACTGCTTTAGCAATAATTGAGGGGCCAAGACTAATAATAATAGCAGGATGTGCCCATTCGGGTATTGTAAATATCGTAAAATACGCAAAGGAATTATTCAAATCAGAAGGGATAATAGTTATCGGAGGTTTTCATATGCTCAATCATTCAGATGATGAGATTGAAGAAACAATCGAAAGATTAAAAAAGCTCAATGTTGTGAAAATATTTCCAGGCCACTGCACAGGAGAAAAAGCAATCAGTAAATTGCTAGATTCCTTTGATGGTGAAAGGCTTTATTCGGGAAAAATCATTGAGGTATAAAATGCTGAAAAGAATAATAAAAGAATTGAAACATCACTCCCTTTTTACCATATTTGGTGCAATTACCGGTATAATCATTATGCTGATCTTTTATAAGATACCT
>JAGLMD010000025.1 GCA_023140175.1 Nanobdellota archaeon
CTCATGTAGCCCATGATATCTTTTATGTACTGCATCCTATGCATGTTATTTTAAGCGCGCTTGTGACAGCTTCCATGTATAAAATCTATGCTAAAAAAGTCAATCCATGGGTCCTGATTTTAATTGGATATATTGGTTCGGTGGGTATTGCCACGCTTAGTGATTCAATAATTCCTTATATTGGGGAAATCATGCTTAATCTTCCTAATAGCGGAATCCACTTAGGATTTATCGAGAAGTGGTGGCTGGTAAATCCCCTTGCATTTTTGGGAATAGCTATAGCTTATTTTAATCCAACTACTAAGTTTCCTCATGCTGGGCATGTATTACTTAGCACATGGGCATCACTTTTCCATATTATAATGGCTTTAGGCGGAATGATGAGTTTAACTTTGTCTATTGTAATCTTCATCTTCCTTTTCATAGCTGTTTTAGTGCCTTGTTGTTTTAGTGATATTATCTTTCCGCTATTGTTTGTTAAAGGCAGCATAAAAACAGAGGATTAGAAATGATAGTATATGGGCCAGTGCCATCATGGAGACCCATAAGGGGTGATTAAAATTAATAAAAATAAAATGTTGGGCATAAGATACATTATAATAGGCATTATTTTATTGCTTGCTGCAGTAGTTATTCATAATACCCTTAATCATTCGTTTAGCGCTGTCTTAATACCTATTGTACTTCTCTTTTTAATTATGGGAGCAGTAATGTGTGTAAATAATAGAAAGAAAATAATAGAGTGAGATATTATGCCAGATTTAGTAAAAGATATAGGTATTTATTAAATTAGCTATGTCTTTTACAAATTAATAGCGGTTTTTTATATGGGTTATTTATATCCGCTATTAATTCAACGATAAAGTTAATAGCAGGATAGAAAACTAAGATGAAATACAAAATATTATTTTTATTTACAATTGCATTAATATTGATGCCTTCTGTTATTTCTCAGAGTGATGTTGACCTGTATCTCTTCTACGGAAAAACATGCCCCCATTGCAAGGCAGAGATACAATTCTTAGACTCAATAAGAGATAAATATCCGGGATTGGTTATTAATGAATATGAAGTTACAGGTAATAAAGAAGATGCAGTCTTATTTGCAAGAATGTGTGAAGCCTATAATACAAAACCTATGGGAGTCCCGATGACTTTTGTTGGAGAAGATCATTGGACTGGTTTTGGAGCGCAATTGATAGTAGAAATTGAGAATAAAATAGTAAACTGCATTGAAACCAAATGCATAAGTCCGGGAGAAAAGGTAGGTATAAAAAAAGCAGAAAATGCTGTAGAAACAAAAGAACAGGCAATAGAAATCTCAAAAAAAAATAAGCTTGTACAAGAACTCTTAAATGAAAATCAGAATATAACACCTAGTGTTAAAATTGAAGATGAATTTATTATCACATGGGCAGCTAAAAAGAAATCTGCAAGGATTTATATCAATAGAACAACAGGAGAGATTACCCAGGTTTTGCAGCAGGGTTTCACTACCAAGCATATTAAATTAAATCAATCGAATCCCGGTTCAGAAATAAATAAGACAAATACAGTACATGTACCTATAGTTGGTAAGATTGATGTTTCAAATATCGGCATGCCTTTCTTTACTTTTGCTATAGCTATAGTCGACGGCTTTAATCCCTGTACAATGTGGGTCCTGTCTTTCCTGATGGCACTATTAATCCATGTCCATAATAGAAGAAAAATAATAATTGTCGGCTCTATTTTTTTAGTTGTGGTATACCTCATCTATTTTTTATTTATGGCTGCATGGCTTAATTTGTTCCTTTATTTAGGTTATATAGACCTGATACGAATAATCATAGCCATAATAGCCATCCTGGCAGGACTTATAAACATGAAAGATTTTCTTTGGTTTAAAAAAGGCATTTCTTTGAGCATCCCGGATCGGTTTAAGCCAAAACTGTTCGGAAAAATGAGAGAAGTGGTGAAGCAGGAATCAATTATCCCAACAATCATCGGAACAATTGTGCTGGCCTCATTTGCAAGTTTGATAGAGCTGCCCTGCACTTCAGGTTTTCCTGCAATCTATACCAAAATATTGACGCTTCAGGGCTTTAAAGGAATTGGTTTTTACCTCTATATTATGGTATACTGCATTTTTTACATAATTCCTTTGACAGTAATCATAGCCTTATTTGCTTTTTTTATGAAAGGAGGAAAAATGACAGAAAAGCATGGCAGGATATTGAAATTAATAGGGGGGCTGATTATGCTGGCTTTAGGGCTGACGCTTTTAATAAATCCGGATTTGTTAATGTTTGGCTAAAATGCAGATATATGGGCCTGTGCCATCATGGAGACTTGGAAATTCACTAGGGGTTGATTTAGTTGAAGTTCCAGATGATTATAGTAAGATATGTTCTTTTGATTGCTTATACTGCCAGTTAGGGCAGGATGGCTTTAAAACCAATAAACCAAAGAAGATCGGTATTAGTGAATTGCATTAAATAATATATACACTAATCACCGCAATTCACGATAACATCATCAATTTTAACAGTAATAAACATAATTTCTGAATCACGGGCATCTACTGAGTGAGGGGTATTTAGAGGTATACATATTATATCCCCTTCCATTATATCAAAAGTCTTTCCATCTTTTATACCCTTGCCCCTTATTGTCTCATGATCTCTTTCCAAATCATCTTTGTAAGGTTTCAACATGGCAAAAGCATGGTAAAAATATATTCTATAGTCTGCAAAATTCACTTTAGCTTAATGAGTATCCAGGATAAAAACTTTTATATATTAGTTAATCTATATGAATAGCATGAAATTTGAATGTAAAAAGTGCCATTATATTGTTGAGAAAGAGGCTCTACCTAAGAGATGCCCTTATTGCGGTGAGGAAGGGACATTAGGAAAAGCGACTGTAGCCCAGGATATCCTGGATGAAGTCGTGGAAAATAGCAGAGAATAGAATTTACTTTTTCTTGAATTTCTTGTATATTGTGGCTGCTTTCTTAGACATTTTAGTTGCCCTATTCTTGATAGGAGACAATACAGGTACACCAATGTATTCAAAGAATGCTAAAACCACAACTATAACAACAAATAGAACAAGAGAAGCAAGACTCCAGGGAGAAGGCTTTTCTATATTTCTTGCAATATATCCTGTTATAGTAATCAAGCCGGCAGATGTTTTTTTAGCTATGCTGCGGTTATCCTCAATATAGACATCATATACCATCTCTCCTGTTGGAAGAATCAATGTATAAACACCTTCAGCCACCTCTTTAGAAAGGCCTATTTCATATGATTCCTGAGGATGAAGAGATACCCTGGTATAGATGATACGCTCTAGATTTTCTTTATAGATGTATGTGGAAGTAATGTTCTCATAATCTACATTTCCTACATTTGTAATAACTACTTTCTGGTCTTCAACCTTAGACTCTATCTGGTATAACCCATATACAGAATAAGCTGAAATCATGGATAGTAAAAGGAGAATAAATAAGATTTTTAGCTTCATATTAACACACTAGGGGAAGGAGTATAAAAATTTTATTAAAATAACTCAAGATTCACAGTTTCCATAAAGAGTTGCCTTAGCTATATCTGAATCATCAGCAACAGCACAATTAAAAGTTATCTCAGTTATTGTAATAATAGATAAATCCTGCGGA